>JAOUHG010000014.1 GCA_029865265.1 Candidatus Krumholzibacteriia bacterium
GTCACCGGCGGCGATGGCATGGCGGCGTTCGGCGGCGTAACCGACGGCGAACATCACATCGCGGTCCGGCGCGGACCGGTGCTTCACCAGCAGACCGTTGCAACCGGCGCCGGCGCCGCCCGTATCACCGTCGAGACGGGTCCCTGAGGCGGGAGGCAACCGGGCAGCCACATTGACCGCAACCCCTCGCGACACCTATCTTTAGTTGACCCCACCAGGCGAGGAGACAGCATGCCCGGGCGCTCCTGGGACAACGACTCATCCTATCGGCGGCGGCTGCTGGCCGTGCTTCCCCTGGTCATCCTGCTGCTGGCCTCGCTGGTGTATTTCACGCGCCGTATGGCCCCGGTAGAGATATTCAAGTTCGTCGGCTGGCGCGGCGAGCTGGAACTGGTGCCGAAGATCACCATCATCCCCGACACGCCCTCACCCAACACCACCCCGACCGAGAGCGGCCAGACCACGGAGGGCGCCATCAAGCTCGACCTGGCCGAAGTACCCGGAGACTTCGAAGCCAACCCGCCGCGCATCCAGAGCGAGAACGTGAAGAAACTCGCCCCGGTGTTCGACGACCTCTCCAGGGTGCCGGCAATCAAGGAGCCGGAACGCGAGGCGGCGCCGTACTCCGATCAGTTCGTCATCCTGCACCAGGTGGACCCGCGCTATCCGCCGCGCGAACTGGCCGAGGGCATCGAGGGTACGGTCACGGTGGAACTGGTGGTGGACGAGGGCGGACGGGTGAGCGATGCGTACGTGCTGTCCGCGTTGGGCCCGGCTTCGTTTCAGGAATCGGCGCTGGAGGCGGTGCGGCAGTTCGAGTTTCAGCCGCTCACGGATGCGAAGGGACAGCCCACCGCCATGCGGGTGAAGTTCCAGATCAAGTTTCGCGTGTACGGGTGAGCGCTCAGCGCGCGAAGGGTTCGACGCGGCCGTTGCGCACGCGCACCAGGGGGACGATGCGCGCGCGTTCCATCCGGGTGGCGGCATCGCCGCGCAGCGCCCCGTCCAGCATGGCGCGCACGTCCTCGCGCGAGGTCGCGCCGTCGGCGACCGCGGCGAGCACCGCCCGCATGCCGTAATAACCGGCCACCGACACCGGGCTCGCCTCCGCCGCGCCCGCGGTGGCCAGCTTCGCCTTCAGCATGGCTTCGATCTCCGGCGTCGAGCCGTAGTGTGAATCCGCCGCGAACAGAGCGCCCTCCATTTCGTCGCGCCCCAGGCGCAGCAGCTTGTCGGAGTTCCACTGGCTGATCCCGAGCATCTGCACGTGCAGATCGAAAAAGCGCGACTGCGGCAGGATCTGCAGCAGCTCCTCCACGCTCCCCACCGCAAACAGCGCGTCGGGCACGGCCTCGCGGATACGTTCCAGTTGCGCGCGGAAATCGGTGGAACCGTCTTCGAAATACTCCGCGGCAACCACCTGCCTGCCCATGCGCTGCACTTCCTGCGCGAAGAAGTCGCCCACCTCGCGCCGTTCGCCGCGCGCCGGGGAGAGAATGGCGAAGCGCTCCAGCGCCAGCGCGCCGGTCGCCGCCTCGGCCACCGCGGTGGCCTCCACCGTTGCGGGCACGCGGGTCTGAAATATCCACGGACCGATTTCGACGATCTCGTCGGAGGGGATCACCGGGGAGACGACGGGCGCGCGCCACGCGTTGGCCTCGATGGCGCCGGAGATGGCGGCCAGGGTGAAGACGTCACCGACGATCGCGATCACGCCGTCCTCCGCGACCAGTCGCCGCACCGCCTTGACAGCGCCCGCCGCACCGCCGCGCGAGTCGCCCGCCACGAGCGACACGTGCCGGGCGTGCTCCTGGTTGTGGTCCTCGACGGCGAGCTTCGCGCCCTGCTCGAAGAGCCGGCCGTACAGCGCGAGCGAACCGGTCTGCGGGAGCAGCAGTCCGACACGATCGGGGTTCACGCGCGACAGCGGTCCCGGTGGCGGCGCCTGGCGGCGCTCCACCGCCATTTCCATCAGGCGCCGCGCGTCGGCGTGCGCCTCTCCGCTGGGCAGCGAGTCGAGATAATCGCCCACCAGTTGGTAGCAGCGGTCGTAATCGCCCGCCGCGTAAGCAAGGCGGGCACGCTTGAACGCCGCCTGCCGCGCGAGGGCGGAGTCCGGGTAGCGCCGCGCGAGCGCGTCCAGGTCGGACTGCCCCAGCTGGCCGTCCGCGAGTTCCATCAGGCGGCGCGAGGCGTCCTCCCGCTCGGCCGGCTCGGCGGGCGTGCGCAGAAACTCCAACAGCGCCTCCGCCTCGTGAAACGCGTCGCGCAACACGGCGTAGTCGGCGGCGGCGGCGCGCAACGCCGGCGGGCGGAACGAACTGAGGGGGAAATCGGTGGAGAGCGCCGTGTAGAAGGTGACCGCGTCGGCATGACGCCCGCGCGCGTCGGCAATCTGCCCCGCGCGGTAGAGCGCCTCGTCGCGCTTCTCGAAACGCGGGTAGCCGTTGATGAGTTCGGCGGCGGCCGCCGCCGCGGCATCCACGTTGCCGGCGCGCTGCTGTTCGGTGACGGTCTGGAAAAGATCCCCGGCGCGGGCCTGTTCGTCGGGTCCGTACGCGGCGCCCTTGCGGCCGGCCTGGGTGCAACCCATGAACGCCACCAGCGCGACGGCAAGAATAACAACGGTTGCGCGCATTAGAATTCGCCCGGGTCGAGATCCTTGAGATAGCGCCGGATTTCGTCGTCCGGATCCGTGGCCGGTTCCGGGCCCTGGCCCACCTCCCCGGTGCCGGACTCCAGGGCACGCTTGTGGGCCGAGAACACCTCGCGCGCCACGAAGATGGGTGCGTTGAAGCGCAGCGCCAGCGCCACCGAGTCACTCGGGCGCGCGTCGATGACAATCAACTCGCCGTCGCGGTTGAGGTAGAGCTTGGCAAAGAATGTGTTGTTGGACAGGTCGGTGATGGCCACCTTGGACAGCTGCGCCCCCAGGCTCTCGATGGCGACCTTCAGCAGATCGTGGGTGAGCGGCCGTTCGAACTTCTCCCCGCTCATCGACAACTGGATGGCGATGCCCTCGGCGTGACCAATCCAGATGGGGAGCACCTCCTCGCCCTCGCTGCTCTTGAGCAACACGACGGGGTTGTCCCGCGGGTCGCGGGCCATCCCGTTCACCGTCACCTGCACGAAGTGTTTGTCACCCGGTGCCAAGGCGCCTCCGTGTTCAGTGGCTCTGGTCCTCGATCTGCCGGTTGAGATCGTCGAGATCCTCGAACTTGGGCAACGGCTTGTCCAGGTTCTGCAGCATCCAGCGGGCCGTCTCCGCCATTTCGCTGTCGGGATAGTCCTGGATCAGCCGGTTGAACGTCCGGTCGGCCATGACGAAATCCTTCATTTCCTCCGCATAGACGAAGCCGATCATGAACATGGCGTGCGGCGCATGCGGGTCGTCGGGAAACTTGTCCACGATCTCCTGGAACGCATTGATCCGATTCTGCGGGTCTTCGCTGTTTTGTGCAAACTGAAAAAGCTCCTCGGGGCCGCGCTGCGTGCTGTCGTAGGACTCCTGCATGTAGTTGTGGGCCTGGTACCTCGTCTGCACCTCCGCAAAATGCGTCTGGCGGGTTTGCTCCAGCTTGTCGCGCGAGAGCTGGCTTGCGATCTCCTCCTTGACCTCGTCGTAGGGCCGCAGGCGGGCATCCTCACGGTCGTTTACCCGCACCAGCGAGTATCCCTGCTCCCACTTGATGGGGCCGTAGATCTTGCCGGGCTCCATCTGCTCCAGGGCATCGGTGAAGGTCTGCGAGTAACCAACCCCGCGAATGTAGCCGCCGGGGTTGAAGTACCCCAGGTCGCCACCGTCCGCCTTGGTGATGGTGTCTTCGGAGTACAGGTGGGCCATGGTGGTAAACTTCTCGCCACCTTCTTCCACGCGCACCTTGATCTCTTCCAGCTTCTCCTTGTTCTTGGAGAAGACGTGCTGCGCACGAATCGTGGCCAGCACCGTGAACTGGTCGGAATGGGTTTCGTAGTACGCGTGCATCTCCTCGTCCGTGGGGCGGGCCTTGGAATCCACGTACTCGCGCAGGTACTCGGAGACCAGGATGGTGCGCGTGGCGTCCTCGATCTGCTTGCGAACGGCCTCGTCGTCATCGAGCTTGAGCCGCTGTGCCTCCAGGTATGACATCTCCTCCTGCATGAGGCGCAACGCCAGTTCGGCGCGGCCCTGCGGCGTGTCGAAGCGGCGACGTTGCGGCTCCGGCAGCCGGCGCAGGAACTCCTCGAGTTGCGCACGGGACAGCTGCCAGTCTTCCACGGTGGCGGCGAGCTGATCCTCGGGTACGTCGAGGCTGGTCTTCTCATCGGAGCGGGAGCAGCCACCGGCAACGAGGCCGGCGGCGAGCAGTGACAGTGGCAGCAGAATTCGGATTGCCCTCATGTTCTCGATTCCTCCGTGGACTTAGGTCAGATCGCTGCGGCCGCGCTTCTTCAACTCCGCGACGACCCGTTTGACTTCCTGCACGCGATCCCGCCGGCACACCAGGATGGCACCGCCGTCCTCCACCACCACCACGTCGTCCACACCGACGATCGCAACCAGTTGTTCGCGGGACACGATGGTATTGTTGCTTCCGTCGATGAGAACGTGGTCGCCGACGGCGACGTTGCCTTGATCATCGGCGGGGTACGCGTCGCGGATGAACTCCCAGCTCCCCACGTCGTTCCAGTCGAAATCCGCCCTGAGGGCGACGACGTTCTCCGCCTTCTCCATCAGGCCGTAATCGATCGAAATCGCGGGGGCGCGCACATACTCCTCGTTCAACACCTCCGCCAGCGGGCGTGTTCCCATGCCCGACGCGATACGCCCCAGTACCGCCCCCAGCTCCGGCAGGTGCCGTGCGAGACCTTCCAGCACGGTGTCGGTCCGCCACATGAACATCCCGCTGTTCCACAGGCAGCCCTCCGCCACCAGGCGCCGGGCCCGCGCCGCGTCCGGCTTCTCCAGGAAGGCCGCCACGCGAAACAGGGGCGCGCCGCCGTCACCCGCCGGCTCCGCCAGCCGGATGTAGCCATAACCGGTTTCCGGACGCGTGGGCGTCACGCCAAAGGTCAGCAGATCCGCGTGGGCCTCGACGTGTCGCGCGCCCGCGCGAACCAGTTCCTGGAACCGTCCCACCGGCGCCACCAGGTGGTCGGCCGGCAGCACCAGCATCGTCCGCTCGCCGCCGCGCGCCCGCGCCACCACCGCCGCCAGCCCGATGCAGGGGGCTGTGTTGCGCACGTCCGGTTCGCCCACCACGTTCTCCGGCGGGACCAGTCCCGCCACTTCGTCCATGATGGCATCGCGCTGCTCGCGGTTGGTGAAAACGAACGTCTCGCCCGGAGTCGCGAGGCCTTCGAGCCGCGCGAGCGTCAGCCGGATCATGCTCCCCTGCCCGGTGAGGTCGAGGAGTTGCTTGGGCCGCTGGCGGCGGCTGGCGGGCCAGAAACGCTCGCCCACGCCACCCGCCATGACAACGGCTAACACGGCGGTCCCCCTTGCGAGATGATTACTCCTTCACCACCGATACTTTGACCGGCACGCTGACCTCGCGGTGCAGGCGCACGTCGACCGTGTACTCGCCGAGCTGCTTGATGGGCTCGTCGAGTACGATCTGGCGCTTTTCGAGCTGGTATCCCTTTTCCTCGAGGTGGCGGAAGATGTCCAGAACGGTGACGGAACCGTACAGCTTGTCCTCCTCACCCACCTGCACGGTGATGGTGCACGCCGCCCCGGCCAGCTTTGCCGCCTGGGCACGCGCCGACGCCATCTCCTGCATGTCGCGCTTGATGAGCTTGCGCTCGTTCTCCTGGAACACGCGACGGTTGGCCTCGCTCGCGGGAAGCGCCAGTTTGCGCGGGAAGAGGTAGTTGCGGGCGTAGCCCGGCTTCACCTTCACCATCTCGCCCCGGTTTCCCAGCTTGTGGATGGCGTCGAGAAGAATGACTTCCATGTCTGACTCCCTTTTCCGCTAACGGTAGTACTCGCGAACGTACGGAACGAGCGCGATGAGCCGCGCGCGCTTAACCGCCATTGCGAGCATGCGCTGGTGCTTCGCGCAGGTCCCGGTGATCCGGCGCGGCGTGATCTTGCCGCGATCGGTCATGAAACGCCGCAGCCGGCGCTCGTCCTTGTAGTCGAGATACGTGACCCGGTCGAGGCAGAACTTGCACTTCTTCTTGCGGATCGGCCGTTTCTCGCGCTTCTCGCCCTTCTTCTTCTTGTCAACCCTGTCTCTCGCCACGGTGGTCCTCCTGCGGTTGTCCAAATACGGGTTCCACGGTTGCGGGGTCGAGTCCGGGCTCATCACCGGCGGCGAGCTCGTCGACCACGATCATGTGACGGAGCACGTGCTCGTCGATGCGCAGCTGACGGCCCAGTTCGTCGAGGAGCGTGCTGGCCCCGCGGAACCGGTAGAAGAAGTAGTGACCCTCGGGCTGTTTCATGATTTCGTACGCGAGCCTTCGCTTGCCCCAGGTCTCCACCTGGGTGATTTCACCGCCACCGCTGGCGATGACCTCGACGTACTTCGCCGTACTGGTCTTCAACCCATCCTCGGAAACGGATGGTTCAAAGATCACGGCACACTCATAACTTCTCATCGAATACCTCCCTGTGGACAACGACCCTCCCGCAGCGGTGAAACCGGCCGGAGGGTAGAGAAGTTCTCGTCGGCGTGAAACTGACTGAATTAAGAGGGGTTACTATACCGGACCGCCGCGGGCCCGTCAAGGATCTGAGTTCGGAGAGGCCGTGCGCCGGCCCGCGGACACGGGTCTCGGCGCCCCACCGGGCGCCTCGCCCTTGCGCTCAGCCTCGCTCGCCGAGCCCCATCTATTGAAATGGGCTCGGCACCGTGGCCGCTCGGCTTCCGCGACAGTCCGCTTGCCCGGCGCACGGCCTCTCCGGGTCATTCCTCGGGAGGGGGCTCCTTGCGGGCGTTGTAGCGCCCCATGGCCCGGTCGATGCCGGTGGTGACCCACGCGGCCACGCACTCCGCGGCCGTCCCGATCATCTCCGCCACGGCCTCCTGCTCCTCGGGCAGAAACTCGGCCAGGACGAACTCGGCGGCGTCCACCCGGGGCGGAACCGGTCCCACACCCATGCGCAGGCGGGGAAACCCCGTGGTCTCCAGGCGCTCGATTACCGATACCAGCCCGTTGTGGCCGCCGTCGCTCCCCCCCGGCCGCAGTCGCAGTTGCCCCAGCGGCAGTGCGATGTCGTCGCACACCACCAGCACCCGCGCCGGCGGCAGCGACTCCGCGTCCACGATGGGCCGCAGTGCATTCCCGGACAGGTTCATGAAGGTGAGCGGCTCCACCAGCAGCAGGTCGCGGCCCGCGAGCGCCATGCGCGCCACGCGGCGATTCCCGCCCTGCTCGCGCCAGCGCGCGCCGCGCGCGCGGCCCAGCGCCTCCACCACGTGGAAGCCAAGGTTGTGCCGGGTGTTCCGGTAGCGGTCGCCGGGGTTGCCGAGACCGGCGACGAGGTATTCCACCGCCATGGACGAACAGGCTCCTTCCCCCTCTCGCGGGGCTGCCGGTCAAGAAAAGGGCCCCGGGGCGAATCGATCCCGGATCGAACGCCGCGGGGCCCGGACGGACGTTGCGCGCCCGCGCTAGTCCTTCTTGTCCTTCTCCTTGGCCTTCTCCTTGGCCTTCTCCTCGCCGGCCTCGCCCTCCGCACCGGGCTTGCGGATCAGCTCCGGCTCGGCCACCGCTGCCTCTTCGGCCGGGGTCGCCACCGCCTCGACGATCGGCGGGAGCACGTTGGCCAGGGTGGCGTCGGGGTCGTCCATGAACTCGACGTTGGGGTATGCCTCCGCGATGTCGCGGATGTGGATGGCGTCGTGGATGCGCAGTGCCGAAACGTCCACCGGGATCTCGTGCGGGATCTCGGCGGGCAGGCAGAGAATGTTCACGCTGCGCGTCCCGTGCTCCAGAATGCCGCCCTGATCCTTCACGCCCGCCGCGGTGCCGACGAGGTGTACCTGCACCTCGACGCGGATCTTCTCGGTGAGACTGATGCGCTGCAGGTCGACGTGCAGGAGGCGTCCGGTGGCCGGATGGCGCTGGACGTCGCGGATGATCGCGTTGAGCGCGGAACCGTCGCCGATGGACAGATCCACGATGGCGCTGTCCTGGTGTTTGCGCAGGATGTTGCGCACGTCCACCTCGGCGAGGGAAAGGCCCACCGGGGTCTCCTTGCGGCCGTAGAGCACCGCCGGCAGGCGGCCCGTCATGCGCAGCTTGCGCGCGACACCCTTTCCGGCACCATCACGAACTTCCGATTGAAGAGCATACCGTTCCATGACCTATCACCTTCCGCTACACGAAGAGCGTGCTGACCGACTCGTTGTAATGAATTCGCTTGATTGCCTCGGCAATGAGCCGGGAAATATCCAGAACCTCGACCTTGGGACATTCGTCGAACCGCGTGAAGGGCAGTGAGTTCGTCACCACGACTTCGCGAATCGGCGAATCCTGTATGAGCCGGCATGCATCGCCGGCGAATACCGCGTGTGTGGCACAAGCCACAACCGACCTGGCGCCCTTGTCCGACACTGCGCGGGCCGCCTTCACCAGCGTGCCGCCGGTAGTGATCATGTCGTCCAGGATCACCACGTCGCGGCCACGCACGTCGCCGATGATGTTCATCACCTCGACGTTATCCTTCTCCGAGCGCCGCTTGTCGACGATGGCCAGGTCCACATTGAGACGCTTGGCGAACGCCCGTCCGATCTTGGTGCTGCCCACGTCCGGGGACACGATCATCAGGTTGCTGGTGTCACCCTCGCGAATGTGATCGAGGATGACCGGCGCCGCAAACAGGTTGTCGGCCTGGATGTCGAAGAACCCCTGGATCTGCGTACTGTGCAGGTCCAGGGTCAGGACCCGGTTCGCCCCCGCCACTTCGATCAGCTGCGCACACAGCTTGGCGGTAATGGGGACGCGCGGCTGGTCCTTGCGGTCCTGGCGCGCGTAACCGTAGTACGGCGTAACCACCGTGATCCGCTCCGCCGAGGCCAGAAAACACGCATTGAGCAGGATGAGCAGCTCCATGAGGTTCTCCGCCGGCGGTTGTGTGGACTGTATGATGAAGACATCCACACCGCGGACGTTTTCGTTGATCTTGACCTGGATCTCGCCATCCGCAAAACGGTCGACGGTGACGTCCGAAAGCGGCACGCCCATCTGCTCAGCGACTTTTTCCGCCAGCGGCCGGTTGGCGTTGCCGGATATGAGCTTCAGACCGTCCATGTGCGAGCTCCAGAGATATGCAGGCCATCAGTTCGAAGTCCGGCGCCTGCCCGTGGTTGGGGCGGGAGGATTCGAACCTCCGAATGCTGGGACCAAAACCCAGTGACTTGCCGCTTGTCGACGCCCCAGAAAAAAGTGGAGAAGGATTCGCTCGAGGGAGTTGCGCGTGCCCTAGCGTTCCGGCACGTGCGGGGTCTCTACGTTCGCCCGTTCCTTTTCCCGCTGGTACTCGTCGAGAATGATTCGCTCCATCTCCTCGCGAGCATCGTTGTTGATCGGGTGCGCGATATCCTGATACTCACCGTCCTTGCGGCGGCGGCTCGGCATCGCTACGAATGTCCCGGTCTTCCCCTCGATGATTTTGAGACCGCGGATGACGAAGGCGTCGTCGAGCGTAATACTGGCAAACGCCTTCAGCTTTGCGTCGTCGCGCAGGGAAACACGCACTTCGGTGATCTTCATCGGGTCCCCTTCCTCTGCAAGCCGACACTCACTGCCGCAGGTGCGGTCTCACCGAATGTCCACCGCCTGCTTCGCCGGTTTCGCGACCGAGGTGAACAAACCCCTCACCGAAAATCGCTCAGCGACTTCTGCGGCGCGCGTTTCGCGATCGAAGATCGCATACACGGCTGACCCGCTTCCAGTCATTGACGCAAAGAAAGGCCGTTCCGACTGCAACTGCTCGAGGAGCCCCGCGACTTCGGGATGGCTGGGAAGCACCACGTCCTCCAACGCATTCCTGAACGGCAGCCGGCTCCTCGGAAATCTCGCCAGCGCGGAATTGGCCGACCTCAGGTTAAGACGGTGCCTGTGGGTTGTCAATCGAAAATTGAATTGGGAGTAAACCCAAGCCGTGGATATGCTTACCTTTGGCTTAACGATCACAAAAATCCCCCGTTTGAGAGGCTCCAGCGGGGTCAAAATCTCCCCCCTTCCGCGCCCCAGCATGGTCCCGCCCCGCAGCATGAACGGCACATCGCTGCCGATGGAAGCGGCCACCGTCTGCATCTCTTCCGGGGTCACGGTGAGCCCCAGGCCCCGCACCACCGCCAGCAGGACGCCGGCGGCGTCCGCGCTGCCACCCCCCAGGCCCGCCCCCGGCGGTATGTGCTTGTCGATGCGGATACGCGCGCCCAGCGACGGCCCCGCCAGCGGGCGCATGGCCACGATGGCCCGGTGGCACAGGTTGGCGGCGTCGGTGGGGATGCCGGGCTCGTCGCACGCGATGTCCACGCGGGCATCGGCGGTGAGCTCCACCCGCAGGTGATCGGCCAGGTCGACGCTCTGCAGCACGGTCTCGATCTCGTGGTAACCGTCTTCGCGCCGGCGGATGATCTCCAGGCCGAGGTTCACCTTGGCGCGCGCGGTGACCTCCTGCGCGGGCGCGCTGCCCGCGCGTTCGGCGGCGCGGTCATGGGAACGGAAGGTACGCGGCGTCACCGGGAACCCATCTCCTCACGCGCCGCCCAGAATGAGCACGACGAGGAGAATCCACAGGACCACGTCGATCAGGATGAAGCGTTCGTGCAGCAGGAGGTCGGAGGGGCTGCCGCCCTTTTCCTTGGTGTAGACCAGGTACAGGTAGCGCATGACGCCGATCAGGACCAGCGGAACCGTGTACACGAGATTGCTGGTCCCGAACTTCTCCACCGTCTCCGGCCAGATGGTGTACAGCGCGTACGACAGCACCGACCCGCCCGCGGAGATGCCCACCAGCTGGTCGAGCAGGGCCGGCGAGTACTCCTGCAGCGTCTCGCGGTGGTTGCCGGGGTTCTCGACGAAGAGCAACTCGTGGCGCCGCTTGCAGAAGGCGAGGAACAACGAGAGGAAGAGCGTACAGATGAGCAGCCACGGCGAGATCTCGATGTTTTCGCCGAAGCCGTGCAGCGCCTCCACGCCGGCGATGGCGCGCAGCACGAACGAGAGCGATATGCTCATCGCGTCCAGCAGAACGATCCGCTTGAGGAAGAACGAGTAGAGAAAATTCAGAACGAAGAAGGCACAGGCGACCACCAGGAAGTTGGTGCCGATCCGCCACGACAGATAGATGCCCGCCAGCATGCCGATCACCGCGGCCGCCACCGCCGCCTGCGGCCGCAGCGCGCCCGACGCGAGCGGGCGGTTTCGTTTCATGGGGTGCTGCCGGTCCCTGGGCAGGTCCGCGAGGTCGTTGACGATGTAGATCACGCCGGAGAGCAGGCACAGGATGAAGAAGGCCTCCACGCTCCTCAGCACCATCGCGGGGTTGTCGAAATTGCGCGAGAAGATCAACGCCGCGAACACGACCAGGTTCTTGGTCCACTGCCGCGGGCGCATCGAGCCGATGATATGCAGGAGCTGTTTCGCCATCACACCTCCGGCCGCTCCAGGACGGCTTCGCGGCGCGGCGTGACATGGTAGAGCTGCGCGGCAATCGCATGCAGCCACTCATCCCGCTCCGCGTGGCTGGTCCGGGTCGGGCCCGCAGCCGCCAGCCGGCGGAACGGTTCCGCCGCGGGAAACAGCGGGCTCAACACCCGCCGCACGCCGTCGACGCCGCACTCATCGATGTGTTCACCCGGGAACACGGGGACACGCCCGGGAGGACCGGCGACGGGGCCGGGTGAACCGGCCGCAACGGCGCCGTGCGCACCCGCGAGAACGTACTCGCGCCCCGGCGTCGTCACATAGATGCCGCGAAACGCTCCTGACGCAATCTCCACCACGCAGCGCGCGGCTTCCGGCTCGGCCAGGTCGAACGTCACCTCCGCGGACGAGCGGGACAGAACGCCGGCGGTGAGTACGCGCGGGAGGCGCAGTACGGCGGCGGAGTTGGTGCCGGTGCGGCTCAGGAGGGTTGCCTCCATTACCGCCGCAATGGCGGTCTCCCGGTCACCGGGGCGCGCTCCTTCCCAGCGGCTCACGACCACCAGGCGGCTGCCGGGCCGCGCATCCCACACCGCCTGCGACAGCGCATCCGTCTCGCGCACCAGATGGTGCCACGCAAAATCGTCGTCGTTGATGACCGGCGCGGACACCACGTTCACCGCGTGCAGCACCAGATCCGGCCTGACCGACGCGACGATCCCGCAGGCGTCATCCACCAGGGGTCCCGCACACACCGCCACGCCATCCGGTACGGCACCGCCGGTCATGGTGGGATCGTCCACGTGTACGACGACCTCGGCGCCCGCCTCCCGCAGCGCGCTCACCAGCGCGCCGCCCATGCCGGCGCCGGCGTGGGTCACCAGGACGGTTCTTCCCTTCAGCCCCGCCACCGCCCGCGGGCTCATCGCTCCGCGCCTGCCCAGCACGGTCGCAACGCGATCGAGCGCGATCGCTGCAGGAACCGCATCCCCCACCGCGCCGGGCGCGGGTTCGATGGAAACCCCGGCGCTGCGCGCGCGCGCCACCCACTGCGAGGCGGCGGCCTCAGCGCTGTCCGCGTGCGCGTACACCAGCGCGTCCACCCGGAAGCGCCGGCACACGCTCGCGAGTTCGTCGCCGGGACCCTGCACGGGCACGCCGTGGATCAAGAGGCCGATGGTGGCGGGATCGTCGTCCACGAAACAGACAACGGAATGCTGCGGTCCACGCGCGTTCAACTCCCGCGCCGCCCGCTCGGCGGCGTCACCGGATCCGATCACCGCAAAGCGCCGCGCGTCTCCGCCCTGGTTCTCGCGCCCGATTTCGTGGAACAACCGCGTCGAAAAACGAACCCCGAGGATGAGCGAGATCAAAAGGAAGTACTCGATCAGAAACAGCGCTCGCGGGAAGGCAACGAAACGGTAGAGCAGCACCACGGCGGCGAGGATGATGGCCGACCCGACGCTGACCGCCTTGATCACGCGGACCACGTCGCCGGTGGTGGTGTAGCGCCACATGCTGCGGTACAGGCCGAACTTGAAGAAGCACGCGCTGCGCACGATGATCACGATGGGCAACGCGCGCAGCACCGCCCTTCCCTCCGCCTCGGTGAACTGGAACCCCATGCGCAGGAAGTACGCCCCCAGGTAGGCCACCGCGATGGCCGCCAGGTCCGTGGTCACCACCAACAACGTGCGGCGTTCCCAGACCAGCCGATCGCCGCGTTCCATCCCGCGGATCTTCAGGATGGCCAGGGTGAAGGCCGCCATCCACGCCACACCCAGGAAGGGCGCAAACCACTCGCCGGCACGCACGTACAGGAGCGCACTGGCGCCCAGCAGGATGGTCACCAGGTACTCCAGCAGCGTCACCTGTTTGTGGTTGAGACCGATCTGCAGCAAGCGCTGGTAGTAGTGCGTACGGTGGGGCTGGAACAGCTTCTCGCGCCGCAGGAGCCGGTTCACCACCGTCAACCCCGCGTCCAGGTAGAGCGAGGAGAGCAGCAGCAGAGGAACAAAAATGGGAATCTCCGGCACGGCGCGGTTTCCCGCCACTGCCAGGTAGGCAAAGACGTATCCAAAGAACGTGCTTCCTCCGTCGCCCATGAAGAGCCGTGACGGGGGAAAGTTGTACTGAAGAAAACCGAGCGCTGCACCCGCGACCGCGAACAGCAGCACCGCGAACATCGGCTGTCCCACCATGCTGGCCACGATGGCAAGGAACGCGGACGAAATGAGGGCGCTGCCGGCGGCGAGTCCGTCGATGCCGTCGATGAAGTTGTAGAAATTGACACTGGTGAGGAACACCAGCGCGGTGAGGGGGATGGAGAGCCAGCCGAGTTCCAGCGTTCCCACCACCGGCAGGGTGACCGTATCGATGACCACGCCTGCCCAGATCGCGATGGCCGCCGCCAGCCCCTGGGCCACGAAACGCAACCCGACCCCCACGCCACGCCAGTCGTCCCACAGACCCACCCCAAACAGGATCGCGCAGCCACCCGCCATGGGAAGGAAGGCGCGCAGCTCCGGGCGCGCCACGCACAGCCACGCGTAGGTCAGGAAGAACGCGGTCACGATGGCGATACCGCCAAAGCGCGGCTTGGGGTGATCGTGCGAACTGCGCTCGGACGGGACGTCGACGAACGCGCGCGCCGGCGGCCGCCGGAGCAGGAGCCGGGTGCCGGCGTAGGAAAGCGCCAGCGCGGAAAGGAATGCCAGTAATGTGACCATGGGATCGGCGTTTGATGCGGCCTACAGAATAGGCCCCGGATGCGCGGAGGCTCAAGTGCTATCCGGCGCCACTTTCCCGGGCGGCAACCACCGCCGGCATGGCCCGCTCCAGGTCCCATTCCGGTGCAAAGCCCAGCGTGGGAAAGCGGGCGGAGCGGAACTCAGCGGAACCGAACAGTTTTCGGTAGGCGTCGCCATCGAAGGGTGCGCGCCGGTGCAGCAGGCGCCCGGCGACGTCACCCACCCCGGCCAGCGCGCCAAACAGGAACAACGGCGGTGTCACCCGTGGCGCCTCCCGTCCCATCGCACGCAGGATCCAGCGGTAGATCTCGTGCGTCGAGTAGGTACGGCCGTCGGTCACGGTGAATGTGCCGCCCGCGGCCCGGCTCTCGCTGGCCGCGAGCACCATCGCGCGGGCCGCGTCCTGCACATGGATCATCGAACGCCGGTTGTGCACCTCGGGCACGGGCGGAAACCGGCGTCGCGCCACCGCATCGATCATGCGCGCCAGATTTCCAGGAAGCCCCGGTCCGTACACGAGCGGGAAGCGCAGGACGACAGGCTCGGCCACCACACTCAGGAGGAACTGTTCGGACGCGAGCTTGCTGCGCGCGTAGGCAGTCGACGGCGCCGGCACGGCGTCCTCCTCGACGGCATGGGGTCCCCCATCGCCCAGCACCGACACGCTGCTCGCGAGCACCACGCGCGCCACTCCGGCTGCCGCGGCGGCTTCGCACACCCGCCGCGCGCCGGCAACGTTACCGGCCAGGAAGTATGCGTCGTCGTCCAGCGCCACGCCGTGCGCGTGCGCAACACCGGCGCAGTGCAGGATCGCGTCGACGCCGTCGACCAGCGCTCCGTCCAGCGGCCGCGCGAGGTCGGCGCGGACCGCCTCGTCCCAGGGCCCGTCCGCGGACACGGTGCGCGACGTCGCGCGCACGTGCGCGTTCCCGTCGAGCGCCGTACACACGGCGCGGCCGATGAAGCCGGTGGCACCGGTAACCAGAACGCACTTCATCGAGCCTCACCAATCCCGATCGCACCCCGGTAGAGCGCGAGCATCTGCGCCACGATATGCCGGTCGGAGTAGTGCTGCTCCACCAGCGCGCGGGCGCGCGCACCCATGCGCACGCGCAGCGCCGCATCCCCGGCCAGGCGTGCGAGTGCAGCGGCCAGCGCCGGCGCGTCGTGCAGCGGAACCAGGAATCCGTTGTCACCGTCGCGCACCAGGTCGCGGCACCCGGGAACATCGCTGGCAACCAGCGGGCGCGCGCACGACGCCGCCTCGAGCAGGGTGCGCGGCATGCCCTCCCGGTAGCTGGGCAGCACGGCCACGTGGCACGCGGCCCACACCGCCGGCATGTCGTCACAACGCCGCCGCCACTCGATCAAGCCCTCGCCATGCCAGGCGCGCAGCTCCGCTTCCGTCACCGTGTCGGGATTCTCCGGGTCGGGATCGCCCACCAGGACCACCCGCAGCGCGCATTGCTCGTGGCGCAGGATGCGGGCCGCGTCCACCAGCTGCACGATCCCCTTGGGGCGGATCAGCCGGCTCGCGAGCACCGCCGTCACCGGTCCGTCCGGTTCCGGCGACGGGGCGAAGGCCTCCGTATCCACGCCCGAGCCGGCCACCAGGTGCACGCGCGCCATCGGGAAGAGCGCTCCGTTGCGCACGTCGGCGAGATCGTCCGCGTTCTGCACCACCAGATGCGAACGGGGCCGGGCGAGCACGCGCCGGAACGCCGCCCCCATGGTGGCACGCAACGCGCGCGCACGGCGCCGTTGCGAAACGGAAACAAAGCCGAACCCGGCGATGGTATGGATCTGCGCCGGCCCGCCCGCAGCCAGCGCCGCCATTCCACCGTACAACGCCGCCTTCACGCCCACGTGGTGCACCAGATCGGGTCGTTCACGCCGGTAGAGTGCCGCGAGATCCGCCACCGCCGCGGCTTCCGCGATCACGTCCCGCGAACCCCGGCGCCACGCCAGCGGCGCCAGGCGGAATCCCTCGCGTTCGATGCGCTCGCCGTGGCGATCCACGCGCGTTGCCACCGTGACCCGCGCCCCCGCGGCGGTCGCCGCGCGCGCCAGCGCCAGGCGGTGCGACCAGAACATCCAGTCCTCGTTGACCACGATGATCACCCGCGCGGGGCGACGGTCCACCTGCAGGCGTTCAGACATCGTCCGCGCACCGGCCGGAATCGGTTTCTGCATGACGGGTAGGAGCAAGGACGCGCACCGCGCCTCCGTGGGATCAGTCGCGAGGACGGCCGGCGAGCGCGTCTTCCACCATGCCGCACAGGAGATGGATCACGATGAGGTGGACTTCCTGCACGCACGGCGTCTCGGCGTCGGGCACGGCGATGAGCACGTCGCTGTGAGCGCCCACCTGGCCGCCACCATCGCCGGTGAGCGATATCACGCGCACGCCGGCTTCGCGCGCGGCGCGGCAGGCCCGCACCACATTCTGGGAGTTGCCGCTGGTGGAAATGGCCACCAGGCAGTCCCCCGCGCGCCCCAGCCCGCGCACCTGGCGCGCGAACACCTCGGCGAACTCGTAGTCGTTGGGGACCGCGGTGAGGGTCGCGGTGTTTTCGTTGAGCGAGTAGGCGCGGTAGGGGTTGCGCTCGCGCCGGAAGCGACCCACCAGCTCGCCCACCAGGTGCGTCGACTGGGTGGCGCTGCCGCCGTTGCCGCACGCGAACACGGTGCCGCCCTTTTCGATGCAGCCAACCAGTTCCGCTGCGGCCGCCGCCACCGCCGGGGCCAGCACCTCCGCGCGCGCCGCGAGCTCGGCCCGCTGGCGGAAACGCGCGCGAATGTCGTCCGCTCCGGGAAGCATCATCACAGCACCGTGATCTCGCTGTTGTCGCCCACCATGAGCCGGTAGGCGCGGGGCGGCTTGCTGCCCCGCCGCACCACCACGTTGCGGCCGATCAGGCTGTCGCTGAGGCGGCTGCCGATGTCGAGGATCGAACAGTTCTCCAGGATGATGCTGTTCTCGACTTCGCTGTTCTCGATGTGCGATCCGGGACCAACGCTGGTGAAGGGCCCGATGTAGGCGTTCACGATGCGCGATCCGCGGCCGACGATGCACGGCCCGCGCAGGATGCTCCCCTTGACCTCCACGTCGTCGTCCAGGTGCACGTGGCCGTGAAACTCGGAATCCTCCAGCTGCCGTGTCTCCACGCGCGTGGCCATGCCGGTCAGCACCATGCGATTGGCGTCGAGCATGTCCTCGAGCTTGCCGGTGTCCTTCCACCACCCCTCCACCACGTGGGACTGCACGTGGTAACCGTTCTCGATCAGGTACTGGATGGCGTCGGTGATCTCGAGTTCGCCCCGCCCGCTTGGCTTGATCTTCTCGGTCGCCTCGAAGATGGTGGGCGTAAACATGTACACACCCACCAGCGCGTAGTCGCTCTTGGGCTTCTTCGGCTTCTCCTCCAGACCCACCACGCGGTCGCCCTTGAGTTCGGCCACGCCGAAGTCGCTGGGATTCTTGACCCGCGTGAGCAGGATCTGCGCGTCGTACTTGCCGCGCGTGAACTCGTCCACGAAACCACGGATGCCGCCGGAGAGGAGGTTGTCGCCGAGGTACATGACAAAGGGGTCGTCCTGCATGTAGTCGCGCGAAATCTTCACCGCGTGCGCGAGCCCCAGCGGCGCCTCCTGGCGGATGTAATGGACCCGCGCGTCGAAGCGGCCGCCGTCGCCGACCGCCTGCATGACTTCGTCCGCGGTGTCACCCACGATGATGGCAATGTCCTGGATGCCCGCCTCGCGGATGGCCTCGATGGCATAGAAGAGGATGGGCTTGTTGGCCACTGGCACCAGTTGCTTGGCACTGGTGTGCGTGATGGGGCGCAATCGCGTTCCCTTGCCGCCCGCCAGGATGAGAGCTTTGATGACCGATCCCCGACCTTTCTGCCACCGGCCGTCAGTTGCTGTTGGCGGTGATGACTGCGTACGCCGAGAGGAACAGGCTCGTAAGACTGACGAACCCGATGAACACGTTACCCCACACGACCGCCGTGCGGCGTTTGACCAGGATTGTCTCACCCCGGTACACGACACTATCGCGATCGCCGTCGCGCCGGTTGCCCCGGTCGTCGAAGATCTCAAGCTTGTCGATGCTGCCGGTGTCGCTGGGACCGCCCGCCATGGCGATGTAGCGCCCCGCCGGCAGGCCCCGCTGGAAGTCCACCTCGCCCGGGCGCATCACCTCGCCCGTCACGTACACGATGTCCTCCAGCCGCGGAACATTGATCACGTCCCCGGATTGCAGGACCACGGAGAGGGTGGTGTCGCCACGCACCAGCCGCGAGAGATCCACCGGGATGAACTCCATCGATCCGTCCGGCTGCCTGCGCTCGATCTTGGAGTTGGACAGGTCGAAGTCGTTGCGCAAGCGGATGAACCGCGGCCGAAAGGAATCCAGCGTCTCTCCCTCCGCCAGGTAGATGCGCCCGTCGCGTCCACCGCCCCCCTGCACGCGCACGAAGTCGATGCCCGGAAAGCTGCGCTTGTCCGGCACCACCACGACGTCCCCGTCCTGCAGGCGCGTGGTCGCGAGTTCCGACTCCGGCAGCTTGAGCACGGTGATCTCGCCGGACTCCGCGATCCGCTCGAGTACCATGTCCCCGGGGTCCGCATTGGTGGTGAAACCGCCGGCGAGTTCAATCAGATCGGCCGCGGTCTCGCCCTCCACGATCTCGTAACCGCCGCGCTGCCACACCTCGCCGGTTACATTGCACGCCGGGCCGCGCGAGGGCACGAAGATGGATTGGCCCTCGTGCAGCATGGGGTTGACGGCCGTGTCTCCCAGGCGCTGCAGGCGCACGAGATCGACCGTTGCCGTCACCTCGCCGTTCTCGCGGATCTCGATCTCGCGCTTCGAACCCGGCGACGCCACGCCGCCGGCGGCGGCGATGGCTGCGTCCACGCGGAACGGTGCGGAAACCTGCACCGGACCCGGCGTGGTCACATCGCCCAGCACGTACACCACGAAGGTGCGCGGCAGCATCAGCTGGCACTGAATCTCCGACCCGTGGTGGAACGACGCCAGCCCCTTCTTCAGTTCGTCGCGGAACTGGTTGATGGAGAGCCCCGCCGCCTGCACAAGCCCCGCGTCGGGAACGAGCACCTTCCCCTCGGGGAGCACGGTGAGCCGGAAATCGATTCCCTGCGGGCGCAGAAACACGACGAACTGGTCGCCGGGACCGATGATGTACGTGGCCGGATCCACCGGGGAATCGAAACCACGTGGCGTCAACTGCGTGGGACCGGCCAGCACCGAATCGGCCCGGGCCTCGGGCGCCGGCGGCGGGGTCGCGGTGGTGGCGCCGTACGCGCGCGGGCGCTGGTTGCGGATGATCTGCGCCGGGGCCAGGGTGGTGATCCCCATGACCATGATCATGGCCGAAGCCGTCACACGAATGAACAGTGGCATCCTCAAGAAGGTCACCTCATGCCGGCGACAGGGCGCCGCGGAGAAAGTCCCGCACGCGGTCGAATTCCTGCACACCCGGGATACCGAACTGGGCCATGTGGGGTTTGCCCCCGCCGCGGTACCCCAGCTCGGCGCCGACCTTCCGCGTGAGGTCGTCGGCCCGGATTCCCCGCTCCTTTATAGCAGAGTCGCTCGCAACCACCAAACACACCGGCTTCTCCGCCCCGGACTGGCACACCAGCCCCACCCCGATCCCGATCCGCCCGCGCAGTGCGTCGCCGTAGCTGCGCAGCGCATTCACGTCGGGGACGTCGACGGTCAGGGCCACGAAGCGCAGGCCGCCGATGTCCTCCGCGCCGGCGAGGGCGTCGGCCGCCTCGCTCTGGGCGCGGCGCTCCTCGTCCCGCTTCTGCCGCTGCGCGAAGGCCTCGTTCTCCTCCAGCAAGGCACGCACCCGGCGCTCCACATCGGCGGGTGACACGCGCAACAGCGCCGCCACCTGTTCCCAGTCACGCAGAGCCCCGCGCGCCATTTCCAGCGCGCCGGTGCCGGTAACCGCCTCCACGCGGCGCACGCCCGATGCCACCGCGCCCTCCTGGCGCACGAAGAAGGCGCCCACCTCGCCGGTGCGACGCAGATGCGTGCCGCCGCACAACTCGCGCGAAAATGCATCGATGGAGACCATGCGCACCACGTCGCCGTACTTCTCACCGAAGAGCGCCATGGCGCCATCCGCGATGGCATCGTCGTAGGAGCGGTACTCCGCGGTCACGGCCAGGTCGTTCATGACCGCCTCGTTCACAATGCGTTCGATCTCGGCCACTTCCTCCGGCTTGACGGCCTGGTAGTGGTGGAAGTCGAAGCGCAGCCGGTCGGGCGCGACCAGCGATCCCGCCTGGGTCACGTGGGTGCCCAGCACCTGGCGCAGCGCGGCGTGCAGCAGGTGGGTGGCGGTGTGGTTGCGCATGGTGGCGAAGCGACGCTCCCGGTCGACGTGCAGGCGCCCCGCGCGGTTGGACTTGATCTGCTCGATCACCTGCGCACGCCCGCCGGTCACGCGCACCAGGTGCGCGATGCGCTCTCCGGCGCGATACGCGTCTACCACCAACAGCGGATTCTCACCGAAAGCAATCGAACCCGCGTCTCCAATCTGCCCACCACCTTCGGGATAGAAGACCGTGCGGTCGGTTGTCAGTTCAACGAACTCGCCTTCGTCCTGCCGCGCGATACGCTCCGCACGCGCGTCGCCAACGCTGACGGCCACCGCGTCGCAATCGAGTTCATCATAGCCAAGAAACTCGGTCTTCTTCACATCCGGACGAAGGTCAATTCCAACCTGCAAACTGCCTGAATCGACGACGGACACCCTCTCCACGCCCTGCACAAATTTGGCACTCTTGCGCGCGCGTTCCTTCTGCTGCCCCATCGCCGTCTCGAAGCCCGCCATGTCGGCGTCGAGGCCGCGGTCCTGCGCCATCTCGCGCGTGAGCTCCGGCGGGAAGCCGAAGGTGTCGTACAACTGGAACACATCGGCGCCGGCGATCGTCTTGCGCTTCTTCTTGCGCGCGTCGTCGAACAGCGTCTCCAGGCGACTCATGCCCTGCTCGAGCGTGTCGAGGAAGCGCGTTTCCTCCGCCGTAACGACGTCCCTGACCAGCGCTGCGCGCGGCTGCAGGTCGGGATAGCGCGCAGACATGGCGTTGACCACCGCGTCGACCCCGCGGGCCAGGAACGGCTCGTGCACACCGAACGGCTGCATCTTGGTGAGCGCGCGGCGCAGCAGCCGGCGCAGCACGTAACCGCGACCGTCGTTGGAGGGCATGATGCCCTCCGCCAGCGCGAAGGTGAGTGCGCGCACGTGGTCCGCGGCGGCGTTGATGGCCAGCGCCGCCTTGCCCGCGTCCGCCGACTTCGGCAGCGCCGCGGCGATGGCGCGGCGGATGGGCAGGAACTCGTCGGTGTGAAAGTTGTCGTCGGCGCCCTGCAGGATGAAGGCGAGGCGCTCGAGCCCCAGGCCGGTGTCGATGCCCGGGCGCGGCAGCGGGTCGTACACGCCCTTGTCCGTGTAGAAGAACTGCGGGAAGACGAGGTTCCAGTACTCGATGTAACGGTCGCTGTCGTCCTGGCCCGGCCCGCCGTCGGGACCCTCGCGCCCGGTGTCGATGTGCAACTCAGACGATGGCCCGCACACGCCCGTGTCGCCCACCGGGCCCCAGAAGTTGTCCTTCCTGCCCAGGCGCTTGATGCGTTCCCTGGGGAAACCGATGTGATTGGCCCACAGGTCGTGGGCCTCGTCGTCGTCCTCGTAGATGGTCACCCAGATGCGGGCCCGGTCGAGCTTCCACACGTCGATGGACAGCTCCCAGGCCCACTCGATGGCCTCCTTCTTGAAGTAGTCGCCGAAGGAGAAGTTGCCCAGCATCTCGAAGAAGGTGTGATGGCGCAGCGTGCGGCCCACGTTCTCCAGGTCGCTCTGCTTGCCGCCGGCGCGCAGACACTTCTGCACGCTGGCCGCGCGCGCGTAGGGCGCGTTCTCCGGCTGGCTGTAGTACGCCTTGAACGGAACCATCCCCGCCGCGGTGAACAGGAGCGTGGGGTCTTCGGGCAAGAGCGGCGCGCTGGGCACCACGGTGTGCCCGCGCGCACCGAAGTACTCCAGGAAGTCCTGCACCAGGCGGTTGACCGCGTAGCGATTCTGCGAATCCTTGCTCATACGCCTCGTCACATGTCGTCGGGCGCGGCCCACTCCGTGTCATCGGGGCCGCGCTCCATGCGCCTCGCCAGATCTGCGGCGATGCGATTGACCACGCCGTAGTCGAATCCCTTGCGGGTGAGCATCGACGCGACGCGGCGCACCATCTTCTCATCGATGGTGCCGCTGCGCGTGGCGCGCTCGGCCAGCGCCCGCGCCAGCCGTTCCTGCTCGTCCGCGCCGAACGACGCCAGCGCATCTTCCAGATCCGTGCGGCCCACGCCCAGCTTCTTCAGGTCGGCGCGCAGCCGGTGCGGCCCCATGCGTCGCACGTCCTTCTTTACCGAGACGAACTCGCGGGCGAAACGGGCGTCGTCGATGAGCCCCTTCTCCTCGAGTTCCGACACGATACCGCGCCGCACCGCGTCGCCCACGCCCAGCGCGCGCAGCGCATCGTCGATCTCGCGTCGCGAACGCCCGCGGATGGCCAGCATGCGCAGCGCCTTGTCGCGCCCGCGCAGGTACGCGTCGAGACCGGCGAGGCGTTCGATCTCCTCGTCGGACAACTCCGCACCCACGGCCAGCGCCGCGGCGGCTTCTTCGGGAAGCGCAAAAAACCGCCCCCCGGAAAGCCGGATCATCACCCGGTCCCGGGGGCGCGGTTTTCGCTCAACGATGTGCTCGGACATCTACTGACGCGCGCGCGGGGACCCCGGCTTCCTGCCGCGCGGATTCGTCGCCAGCGCGTCACCCTCCGCCGCCTCCGGCACCTCCGCGGCGCCCGCGGGTGCTGCCTCTTCAGCCGTGCTCGCGGCACCCGCCGCGGCCGGCGTGGCGTCCACACCGAAGTGCACGCGGATCTTCTGCGCCGCGTCGATCGCGATCTCCGGGTGCTCTCTCAGGAAGCGCCGCGCCTGCTCCTTGCCCTGGCCGAGGCGCTCCTCGCCGTACGAGAACCACGTCCCGCTCTTCTTGACGATGTCAACCGCGGAACCGATATCGATCACGTCACCCTCGAAGCTGATGCCCTCTCCGTAGATGATGTCGAACTCGCAGGTCTTGAACGGTGCTGCAACCTTGTTCTTCACCACCTTGACCTTGGTGCGGCTGCCGGTGACGAGATCGCCTTCCTTGATGGCGGCGATGCGGCGGATGTCCATGCGCACGCTGGAGTAGAACTTCAGCGCGTTGCCGCCCGACGTGGTCTCGGGGCTGCCGAACATGACGCCGATCTTCATCCGGATCTGGTTGGTGAAGATGAGGCTGGTCTTGGTCTTGCTCACCGTGCCGGTGAGCTTGCGCAACGCCTGCGACATGAGGCGCGCCTGCAGCCCCACGTGCTGGTCGCCCATCTCGCCGTTGATCTCCGCCTGCGGCACCAGCGCCGCCACCGAATCGACGACGATGATGTCCAGCGCGCCGCTGCGAATGAGCACCTCGGTGATCTCGAGCGCCTGCTCGCCGGTGTCGGGCTGCGAGATGAGCAGGTTGTCCACGTCGACGCCGATCTTCTTGGCGTAGCCGACGTCGAACGCGTGCTCGGCGTCGATGAACGCGGCCAGACCGCCGCGCTTCTGCGCGTTGGCGATGATGGAGCTGGTGAGCGTGGTCTTGCCGGATCCCTCGGGGCCGAAGACCTCGATAACGCGCCCGCGCGGCACGCCGCCCACGCCGAGCGCGATGTCCAGCGCGAGGCTGCCGGTGGGAATGATCTCGACCGGCACGATGGCAGCGCCCTCGCCCAGGCGCATGATGGAACCCTGTCCGAACTGCTTTTCGATCTGCTGGACGGCCAGGTCGATGGCCTTGTTCTTTTCGTCCGTCTTACCCGCGGTCATGGGCTTCATTGGCATAAGTCCCCTCCAGAACTGAAACGAGTGGCCGGCCCTTTCCCATCTGCACCACCGCCCCCGCGTCCGGCCGCTCACGGGGCGTCTTATCGCCTGAAATTACGTGCGGGCGAAATACTATCACCCGCCCCCGGAGAAGGCAAACTCTTTGACCGTCGAGTATTCCGCGCCGGTACGCGACAAACGGCTCTCGACCAGCGCGAAACCGTCCACGCGGGTGACGGCATCCGTCAACGCCGGAACCAGCGCCAGTTTTGCCGCGACCCCGCCCGGAAGCCGGTCCTTGACGCGCGCCACGGTGGTGTGCGCGTGGAAGCGGCGTGTCTCCCGCGCCACACCCAGCGCCTCGAACAGTGCCACATCCACGTCGTCTGCCAGCGCGGTGCACGGCGCCACGCCGGCCGCCGCAGCGAAGAAGAGCACGCGCGGCGCGCGCAGGTTGGGGAATCCGCCGAAGTCGCCGAGCGCCAGGTCGAAGGGGACGTGGCGCGGCGCCACGTCGCCAAGCGCGCCCAGCACCGCATCGACATCGTCGCGCGCGGTCTCGCCCAGGAACTTCAGCGTGATGTGCCAGGTGGCGGGGCCGGTCCAGCGCCAGGGCGGGGCCGTCACCGGGAAGCCGGTGATGGCGTCGCGGATGACGCGCAGCACCGCGTCGCTCAGATGAATGGCAACGAAGAGGCGCACGGTCTCACCCGCGCCGCCGCAGTTGATCGTAGAGGAGCCAGATGGCAGTGTGTGACGCGCGGGTACGTACCGTGGCGCGGTCGCCGGGGAGGATCATGCGTTTCACCTGCACCCCGCCTTCCCAGGCCACGCCGATGAAGGTGAGTCCCACCGGCTTGTGCGGGGTTCCGCCCGCGGGCCCGGCGATGCCGGTGGTGGCGATCCCCCAGGTGGCCTTCGCGCGGCGGCGGATGCCGTGCGCCATCTCGGTGCAGGTCTCCTCGCTCACCGCGCCGAACGCGTCGATGGTTTCGGC
This sequence comes from Candidatus Krumholzibacteriia bacterium, assembly GCA_029865265.1. NCBI lineage: Bacteria > Candidatus Krumholzibacteriota > Candidatus Krumholzibacteriia > Candidatus Krumholzibacteriia bacterium. Next base: position 25,295 of record JAOUHG010000014.1, read on the forward strand.
GCGCACCCCCAGCAGGTCCGTCTTGCTCTGGTTGGAATACGTCACCGCGCCGGCCAGAAAATGCGCGCTGGACCCGGCGTGATCGGTGAAATAGCGCGCGATGCTCCCGCCGGTGAGCGACTCCGCCACCGCCACTGTTTCGCCGCGCGCGGCGAGCAGTTCGCCGGTCACCCTGGAGATGGGACGGTCGCCGCGTTCGTAGTAGCGGTTGCCGATGAGCTCCGACAGTCGCCCGTGGATGTGCTCGCACTCGGCATCGAGGCGCGCGGGCTCGGCACCGGTGCGCTGGGTGAGCACCACGTCCACGCCACCCAGCGTGGGCAGCCACGACACGGTGTGGTGTTCGAGGCGCGTGGTGTCGGGCGCGAGCAACTCGAACAACTGCGACTCGGTGATGCCGTTGGTGCGGAACATCTCCACGCGCACCGGCGGCCGCCCGAAAATGCTGTCCATGGCCGGCAGCACGTGCGCGTCCACCATGGGCCGCAGCTCCATGGGCGGGCCGGGCAGCACGAAGACCGCGCAGTCGGACACATCCACCCGGAATCCGGCCGCCGTCCCCACGCTGTTGGGCAGCACCGCCGCCCCGCGGGGGAAGTACGCCTGGCGGCGGTTGGTGTCGCTTGCCTCGCGGCCCCGCGATTCCATGAAGTGTACGATCGACTGCCACGCGTCCTCGGAGAACTCGAGCGGGAGTCCGATGGCCTCCGCCACACCCTCGCGCGTCACGTCGTCGTCGGTGGGACCGAGCCCGCCGGTGAGCACCAGCGCGCGCGTGAGCGGCAGGCGTTCGGCCACCAGCGCCGCGATCGACGCCACGTCGTCGCCGACCACGTGGGCACGCCTCACCCGCGCGCCGATGCGCCGCGTGGCGCGGGACAGAAAGACCAGGTGCGCGTCGCTGCGCTCGCCGCGCAGCAGTTCGTCGCCCACCAGGATCACTTCAACGTCGTTGCGCATGTCGATCTCCGCTTTTGACGGCCGCTAGAGGAAGGTCCCGAGCGCCGGCGTGAAGCCGGCGGCCACCATCAGCACAACGCGCGTATAGACGCCGGCGAGCGCGTCGTCCACCACGATGCCCCACCCTCCCGGGAGGGACTGCAGGCGGTAGATGGGAAACGGCTTCCACACGTCGAAGATGCGGAAGAGCACGAAGGCCGCCACCACCCCGTACAGGCTGGGGGCGCTGCCCACCAGTGCCAGCTGGATCCCCACCACCTCGTCGATGACCACGCAGTGCGGGTCCTTGCCGTAACGGGCCTCCATGGCGGTCGACGCCGGCACGGAGAGCACCGCGGTGACGATCAGCACCGCCCAGTGGGCCATCCAGTGCCCGCCGGGGACGAGCCAGTACAGGGCCAGGAATACCGCGGTTGCAAAGGTGGCCGGCGCGAAGGGAAAGAAACCCGTGTACAGAAAACTGGCGAAGAGCATGTTGAGGTGCCGCATGCGCACCACCATAGCGCCCCGTGTTGTTGCGTGTACAGCGCCTTCCGTGGCACACTGTGCGGGTGGCCCGCCGCCGGGCCACGCGGCCGCACCATCTATTCCACTAGAAAGGTCCATCCATGTTACAGAAGCGTTCCTGGGCCGAGCCCTGGAAGGTCAAGATGGTCGAGCACCTGCGCATGACCACGCGCGAAGAGCGCGAGCGCGCAATTGCCGAAGCCGGTTTCAACACCTTCCTGCTCCCCAGCCAGTACGTCTACATCGACCTGCTGACGGACTCGGGCACCTCCGCCATGAGCGACACCCAGTGGGCCGGCCTGCTCAAGGGCGACGAAGCCTACGCGGGTTCCATGAATTTCTATCACCTCGAAGCGGCCGTGCGAAAGTTCTACGGCTACAAGCATCTCATTCCCACCCACCAGGGCCGCGGCGCCGAGCACATCCTCTCGCACCTGTGCATCAAGCCGGGTCAGGTGGTGCCGGGCAACATGTACTTCACCACCACCAAGGCGCACCAGGAGCTGGCGGGCGGCACGTTTGCCGACGTCATCGTCGACGAAGCCCACGATCCCGACGTGATGCATCCATTCAAGGGCAACGTGGACATCGACAAGCTCAAGGCGCTCATCGCGCGCGTGGGTGAGAAGAACATCGCCTATCTGTCGCTCGAGACCAACGTCAACATGGCCGGCGGGCAACCATGCAGCATGGCCAACATCAAGGAGACCTGCGCGCTGTGCCACCGGCACGGCATCCGCGTGTTCCTCGACGCCACCCGCGCGGTGGAGAACGCGTACTTCATCAAGATGCGCGAGGCGGGCTGCGCCGACCGTTCGCTGGCCGAGATCCTGCGCGAGATCTGCGACCAGACCGATGGCTGCACCATGTCCGCCAAGAAGGACGCGCTGGTGAACATCGGCGGCTTCCTGGCGGTGAACGACGACGAACTCGCCGAGCAGGCGCGCAACATGGTGGTCATCTACGAGGGCCTGCACACCTACGGCGGCCTGGCCGGACGCGACATGGAGGCCATGGCCATCGGCATCGAGGAGTCCGTGCAGCTCGACCACATGCACTCGCGCGTCGGCCAGGTGGAATACCTGGGCGAGAAGCTCATCAACGCCGGCATTCCCATCATGCGCCCCATCGGGGGGCACGGCATCTTTCTCAACGCCGCGCGCATGCTCTCCCATATTCCGCGCGAGGAGTTCCCCTCGCAGGCGCTGGCCGCGGCACTGTACGTGGACTCGGGCGTGCGCGCCATGGAGCGCGGCGCGGTGTCCGCCGGGCGCGACCACGACACGGGCGAGAACCTCTACCCCTCGCTGGAACTGGTGCGGCTCACCATTCCGCGCCGCGTGTACACGCAGGCGCACATGGACGTCACCGCGGAGTCGGTGATCGCGCTGTACGAAAACCGCGAAAAGGTGGTGGGGCTGCGCTTCACTTACGAACCGAAGCACCTGCGCTTCTTCCAGGCACGCTTCGAACCGGTGCGGGGCAAACAAGTCTTCACCGGTTGAACGAAAGGAAGCCATGAAGACCATCATCGAGCCGTTTCGAATCAAGGTCGTCGAACCCATCCGCATGACCTCGCGCGAGGAGCGCGAGGTGGTGTTGCGATCGGCGGACTTCAACCTGTTCCGCCTCCACGCCGACGACGTGCTCATCGACCTTTTGACCGACAGCGGCACGGGTGCGATGAGCAGCCTGCAGTGGGCCGGGGTCATGCGTGGCGACGAGTCGTACGCGGGGGCCAGGAGCTGGTTCGTGCTGGAGGAATCGGTGCGCGCGCTCACCGGCTTCGAGCACATCCTCCCCACCCACCAGGGGCGCGCCAGCGAGCGCATCCTGTTCGAACTGGTGGGCGGGCCCGGCAAGGTGGTGCCCAACAACAGCCACTTCGACACCACGCGCGCCAACATCGAGCACTCGGGGGCGCGCGCGGTGGACCTGCTGGTGGCGGAGGGGCGCGACCCGCGTTCGCGCGCGCCCTTCAAGGGCAACATGGACGTGGCTGCGCTGGAGGGTCTCATCGCGGAGGTCGGCGCCGGGAGCATCCCGCTGGTGATGCTCACGGTCACCAACAACTCCGGCGGCGGCCAGCCGGTGAGCATGGAGAACATCCGGGCGGTGCGCGCGGTGTGCGACCGCCACGATCTGCCGCTGTTCCTCGACGCATGCCGTTTCGCCGAGAACGCGTGGTTCATCAAGAAGCGCGAGCCGGGCTACGGCGAGCGCCCGGTGGCGGAGATCGTGCGCGAGATGTTCGGCCTGTGCGACGGCGCCACCATCAGTGCCAAGAAGGACGGGCTGGTGAACATCGGCGGGCTCCTGCTGGTGCGCAATCCCGAGCTGATGCGGCGCGCGGACGAGCTGCTCATCCTCACCGAGGGCTATCTGACGTATGGCGGCCTCGCGGGCCGCGACCTGGAGGCGATGGCGCAGGGCTTCCGCGAGGTGGTGGACGAGGATTATCTCCACTACCGCATCCGCAGCACCGAGTACCTCGGTGAGCGGCTGCTGCGCGCGGGCATTCAGATTGTGGAACCGCCGGGCGGGCACGCCGTCTACATCGACGCCGCCGCCTTCGCGCCCCACATTGCGCCCGCGCAGTTCCCCGGCCAGGCGCTGGCGGTGGCCATGTACCGCGAAGCGGGCATCCGCGCGTGCGAGATCGGCAGCGTGATGTTCGGCAAGGGCGGAAAGCCGCCCATGGAACTGGTGCGCCTGGCCATCCCGCGCCGGGTGTACACGCAGAGCCATATCGACTACGTCATCGAGGCGCTGGAAATGGTGTTTGCCCGGCGCGACCGGCTTCGCGGCATGGAGATCGTGGAGGAACCGCCGTCGCTGCGGCACTTCACCGCGCGCTTCCGGGAAGTGTGACGGTGCCCGGCCGCCCGCCTTCGGCACTGCGCACGCTGGCGCTCACCGTCTTCACCCTGATCGCGTTTGCGTCCAACTCGATCCTGTGCCGTCTTGCGCTCGCCGGCTACAGCATCGACCCGGCCAGCTTCACCAGCATCCGCATCCTCTCCGGCGCCATCACCCTGGCCGTCATCGTGATGCTCTCGCGCCGCGGCGCCCGCAGCGGCGGCGGCTGGGGGTCGGCGTTCTTCCTCGCGCTGTACGCGGTTGCCTTCTCGTTTGCGTACATCACCCTGCCCGCGGGAACCGGCGCCCTCATCCTGTTCGGGTGCGTGCAGGCGACGATGATCGTGGCCGCGCTGCGCGCCGGCGAGCGGCCCGGACCGCTGCAGTGGACCGGTCTCGCGATCGCGCTGGGCGGGCTGGTGTATCTCACCGCCCCCGGTCTCGCCGCGCCCTCGCCCGCGGGCTCGGTGCTGATGGCACTGGCCGGCATCGCGTGGGGCGTGTACACGCTGCGCGGGCGCGGCAGCGGTGACCCGCTGGTCGCCACGGGCCGCAACTTCCTGCGCGCGCTTCCCTTTGCCATCGCGGTGAGCCTGGCCACGATCTCACGCCGCGACGTCTCGGCGCACGGTGCGACACTGGCAGTGGCGTCGGGCGCGATCGCATCCGGAATCGGTTACGCGGTGTGGTATGCCGCGCTGCGCGGTCTGAGTGCCACGCGCGCGGCCACGGTGCAACTCTCGGTGCCGGTCATCGCGGCGCTGGGCGGGGTTCTGTTCCTGTCGGAAACGGTGTCGCCGCGGCTCGCCGTGTCGGCAGTTCTCATCCTGGGCGGCGTGGGCATCGCGCTCGCCGAGCGCGCCCGCGTGCTACGCTAAGGCGGCTTCCCCGAGTCGTTTGAGTATCTCGGGCATCCATTCGCGGTGCTCGGGTTTCATGGCGCAGGCGCGCAGGCACACGATCTCCTCCGTGTCCCACACCTTCACCGCTCCGGCTGGTTCCACCATGTTTCTCGGCATGGTCGCCAGCGCCAGGTGAAGATCGCGGCCGGCCGCGGCCTTGAACAGCGCGCTCGCCGCCGCGGAGGCCTCGCGCGACGTCTCGGCGCGCACCGCCCACACCACGATGTCGAGTTCCGGTTCGAACAGCGGCGCAAAGCGCGCGTCTCCGCACAGCGCACGGTACATGACGAGCGCCGCCTCGCGTCCCGCCTCCAGCCCGCGCGCGAACTCACCGCCGCGCTCCAGCGGCAACATGCGCATGGTGGTCCACAATGCCACCGCCGCCGCACCCGGACGCGAACACTCCAGCGATATCTCCCCCAGGTGCAGATCGCCCGAGGAGAAGTAGGTGTAGGGCGAGTCGTGTTTGTAGAAGCGGCCCACCGACGGATCGCGGAACAGCACGCACCCGCAGCCGTAGGGCTGCAGCCCGTGCTTGTGCGGGTCGATGACCACGGAGTCGGCGTCGCCCATGGCATCAAAGGCACGCCGCGCCGGTTCGCCCAGGTTGTCCGCCAGCGTAAAGTAACCGGCGTAGGCGGCGTCGACGTGCACGCGCACGCCATGGTTACGAGCGAGATCGATGATCTCGCGCAGCGGGTCCACCGAACCGGTTGCGGTAGTCCCCACCGTGGCCACCACCGTGCCCACCCCACCCTCCGCCAGCATGCCGCGCAGCACATCCAGCTTCATGCGCCCGCGCGCGTCCGCTTGCACCGCGGCGAACGGCACTCCCAGCACCGCCGACAGGCGCGGATGCGTGTAGTGAGCCTGCGACGACGCCAGCACCGTCTTCCCGGGCGCGAGCTCGCGCGCGATCCACAGCGCCTCGAAGTTGGCCATGGTGCCGCCCGCGCTCAGGTGGCCGAGGTGTTCGCGCCACCCCAGCATGCGCGCGAGTTCCGCGACTGCTTCTTTTTCCATGCGCGAACTGGCGCGGCCGCCATCCAGCGCGTGGTTGTTGGGATTGATACACATCGCCAGCACATACGCCAACCGCGCCACCGGGTGCGGCGGTTTGAGCATCTGTCCGATGTATAGAGGGTGGTGGTAGGGGAAGTTATCATGCAGGCGCCCGGCCGCCTCCAGCAGGGCGGCATGGATGCGCGCCGTATCGGGCCGCTCCCCGGCGGGCGGCAGGTTCTCGAACCCGGCCGCGAGGGCGTTGATGGCGTCCTCGAGAAGACGTGTTTCGCGTGAGTCGATCTGCATGCGTATATCCGCCGTGCGGATCATAGCACGCACGCGCTCCACCCCACTCCCATGCCCTGGTCAGCCTCCCCCCTTCCCATTGCTCCGCGTTCGATCCCGTCCCGTGCCCCGCTGGCACCCGAGTTGCAGAGTCCGCCGGCAAGCCGCGGCGGCGGCGATAGACATATATGTAACTACTTGTGTATATTGTATTTAAATAGATTCCTGGCGGCCTCTTGAAACTCCTGTTCGCCCATTTGCAGCCCTCCCGGCTCCGAACCGCCCGACTTCTGACCGGCGCCCTGGCCGCCGGCATGGCGCTGGCGCTCGCCGGCCCGGCTTCGGCGCTGCGCGTGGCAACGGGCGTTTACACCGGAAACGGGTTCCAGCAGGCGATCACCACCCCCGGCTTCCAGCCCGCCGTGGTCATTGTCAAGGGCAACGCGTACCGGCCGGCGGTCATCAAGACGGCGACGATGGCCGGAACGTACTCCAAGTACTTCTACAGCAACGGCATTCTTGGCTACAACGACGGCATCCAGTCGTTGCAGGGCGACGGATTCACCGTCGGCTACTCGCTATCCGTGAATGGAATCTTCACGGCCTACACCTATCTCGCAATCGAGGCCTCGCCCGGCGAAATCGCGGTGGGTTCCTACCTGGGCGACGGCAACCCGGCGCGGACGATCTCCGGGCTGGGATTCCCGCCCGCGTACGTGATGGTGATGTCGGAGGCGAGCACGAACGGGACGCAACGCTTCGCCATTCAGCCCGGCACCGAAACGAGTCTGTCCGTTGGATATTTCTACAGCAACAGCCCGGGCATCACCGGCATCGGATCCGACGGTTTCGACGTGAGCGGAGACGCCGAGGTGAACGCGGCCGGCGTCACCTACCACTACATCGCATTTGGAAGCGCGGCGGTTGCCACCGGGACCTACGCGGGCGACGGCGCGGCGAGCCGGGTCATCGGCGGCTTGGTGTCCGCGCCGGCCTGCGTGGTGGTTCGCGGCGCAAAGGTACAGGATCTTACGCTGCACCGCGTATCTGCCAACGGCGACAACACGGCGATGAAGTTCGTGCCGGAACTGAACGTCTCCAACGCGATCGTTCGATTCCTGCCCGATGGCTTCGAAGTGGGAGCCGACCAGAGCGCCAACAAGTCCGGCAGAGACTACTACTGGCTGGCGTTTCCAGGTACGGGCGCGGAAACGGACGCGTCGATCGCACTCGGTTCCAGCCGCACCAGCGCCGCGTTCGGGGATCCGCTGGCGCTGACTGTGGTCATCACCAACGAATCCGTCGATTCCTTGAGCGGCCTGGCGGTAACAGCGCCACTCCCGGCTGGTCTCACCTACGCGGGTCACACGGCCACGCGCGGGACCTATGTGCCCGGTTCCGGTCTGTGGACGGTGGGACCGCTGGCGGGCGGCGAGAGCGTGAATCTGAACATCGATGCAAGTGTGACGACCGGCGGCCCGGCCACCTTGCGCGCCGTCGCCGCCATCACCGCCCTCGACCAGGCGGACAGCAACCCCGCCAACGACGCCGACAGCGTATCGATCGACATCATCCAGAGGGAATACCGGGTGACGACGGGCAGCTACACCGGCAACGCGGCCGCGTCACGGGCCATCAACGGCCTCGGCTTTGCGCCCGACGCCGTCCTCATCACCGGCCAGAACGGCGCCGGGACCGTGGTGCGCACCGGCACCATGCCCGCGGGAACCGTGAAGCAACTCGGCACCAACCAGGTGCTGCTCGCGGGTGCCATCAACTCGCTCGACGCGGATGGTTTCACCGTCGCCAACCACGCCACCACCAACGCCGGTGGTGTCGTGTACCACTGGACGGCATTCCAGTCCGAACCGGGTTCGATGGTCATCGGCAGCTACACCGGCAACGGCGCCGACGACCGCAGCATCGCGACGGTGGGGTTCCAACCCGGGTACCTGATCGTCATGAGCTCGAACAACGAAGAATCCATGCAGCGCTTTGCCGGCATGGGCGGCGACGCCTCGGCGGAGTTCAAAGCCGGCGACCTCAAGCCCGACCGCATCCAGGCGTTCGAGCCCACCGGGTTCCAGGTCGGCAAACACAACACCGTCAACGGTAGCGGTGTCCAGTTCCACTACCTGGCCTGGAGGGACGGCGCGGCGCAGGCAAAGACCGGCTTGTACGTGGGCAACGGAAGCGCAAGCCATCCCCGCAACGACATCGGCTTCCGCCCGCTGCACGCCATCATCCGCCGCCAGAGCAACGGGGAGCCCACGGTCCAGCGTTCGGCGTCGGTCACGGGCAACACCACCCTCCCTTTCACACAGGCCCCGCCCCTCACCGGCGCAATCACCGCACTCACCGCGGACGGGTTCGATCTCGGGGCGGACCCGAGCGTCAACGAGATGGGTGCACTGTACTTCTGGTCCGCGTTTCGCGACAGCCGCGAGGCGGACCTGGCGCTCACTGTCACGCAGAGCAACCCCATTCCCAATGTCGGTGACACGCTGACGCTCGACGTGCGCGTGGACAACCTGGGAACGGCCGATGCCAACGGCGTGAAAGTTTCCGCGCCCGTTCCGGCGGGCATGGGGTTCATTTCCGCCACCGCCGGCGTGGGATCGTTCGTGGCGAGTACGGGTACATGGACCCTCGGCACCCTGGCCAACGGCAGCGGGGCAACCCTGAGCGTGCGCGCCCGGGTTTTACCGGGGACCGGAGGATCAACGCTCGTGCACGGGGCCTCCGTCAGCGCACTCGACGAACTGGACCCCAACACCGGTAACAACACCGCGACGGCCGTCATCGCGGTGCAGGCGGCCGAACTGGGAATCGCGGTGTCTGCCGACAGCGCCTTCGCGTCGGTCGGCGATACCCTGCGCGTCCACGTTGGAATCGCGAACAACGGTCCCAACGCGGCCAGCGGGGTGGCGGCGACGGTGTGGCTGCCCGCGTTTGCGGCCTACGTGTCGCATACCGGCGACGGCTCCTTTGTGTCCGGCACGGGCGCGTGGACGTCGGGACCAATCCCCGCCCTGGGTGCCGCGGAACTCACCGTCGTTGCTGTTGTACTGCCAGGTGCCGAGGGTCAGCAACTCGTGACCAGCGCCAGCCTGACCGCGGCCGACCAGGAAGATCCGCAGGCGGCCAACAACGCCGCTTCCGTCGCCGTGCAGGTGATCACGCCGGTTACGCTGGGCGATGTGGCGGCATCACTCTACCCGGCCGCGGCGTCGGCCGGGCAACCGGCGCTCGCCCTGCGCATCGACGTGGGCAACGCCGCCGCCGTGGGCGTCACGCTGGCGACGACGTCGACGATCTCCTTCAGCGACGGCGTTTCCACCTACAGCGCCGCGCTCCGGAACCCGACATTCGTCCCCGCGAATGCGTCGGACTTCACGCTTTCGTTCACCGCCGCTGCGGTGCCGGCGGGGATGACGCCCGGCGCGTCGTACGACCTCCGCCTCGCGCTCGCGGGAACGACGGCGGAGGCGTGGGCCTACGCCGACACGTTCCTGACCACCGGGCGCAACGCCATCTTCATCACCGGCCCGGAGATGGTGGTGACCGCCGGCATCGTGGGCGATGCCATCGCCAACCCCGGGGCGGCGGACGTCGAACTGCTGCGGCTGGAATTCCAGAGCGCCTACACGGCGCCGCGCACGCTGGACTCCCTGGTGGTCACCAACACGTCGACGGGGCCGGGCACAGCCGGCGAACTGGACGGGCTGGCGCGCGCCCTCCACTTGTATGGAGACGCGGACGGGAACGGGGTACTCAGCGCACCCGACTCTCTGCTCGGCTCGTCCCTCTTCCTGAACGGCCGCGCCGTGTTCGACGTGGCGGGCGCATGGACAGTCCCCGCCGCTTCGGTGTCGCGCCTGATTCTCAGCACCGACGTCGACTCGACCCGCGCCCGCGACGGCGATCACATGAACGCGGCCATCACGTTCGAGAGCGACATCGTGTTCGTGGAACCCACGTCGATTGCCGGAACCATCTCGCCGCTGGATCGCCTGGACTCCTATGGCACCGCCACCATCGACGGCATGGTGGCCATGCAGGTTGCCTTCGCCGACGCCGGGGTGGACACACTCGCATCCGGCAACACGGACGTGTGGATCGCCACCCTCGTCCTGCCCACCAACGGCTACGCCGACGACGTCCTCAAACGGATCGAGATTGCCGACTTCTCGGGCGGCTTCGCCCCGGCGGACCTGGCCGCGCTCGAACTGGTTCGAGACGACGGCGACGGCGTGTATACCCCCGGCGTGGATCTGCCGCTGGGCCGATTTGCCTTCTCGGGCGATCGTTACCAGTTGTCCGGACTCTCGGAGCCCATCGCAGCCGGAAACCGATTCTTCCTGGTGGCGGCCGCCGCAACCACGCCGACCGACGGGGATACCTTCCAGCCCGGGATTCCCACCGACGGCGTGGAGATGGCGTCGGGCAACGACGGTCCCATCGACCTGCCCGTCGTTTCGCCGCGGACACTGGTCCTTTCGCGCGTCGAGGAGATCACCGTGAGCGCACGGACCCTCGGATCGCTCACGGTAGCACCGGGATCCGCCGGCGCCCCGATGCTCTGGCTCGACGTGCGCAACAACACGGCCGCCGACGCCACCATCGACACGCTGTTTCTGATCAACGCGAGCACGGGAAGCGGCGGCGTGACGGAACTGGACGGCAATTTCCGCGGGGTCAGCGTGTACACTGACAACGGCGACGGCGCGCCGGGGCCGGGTGATACGCTGCTCGCGGCAGGATTGCGATTCACCGCGGGGACACTGGCAATCTCACCGCTCGGCCCGGCGCTGAGCTCCGGCGCGACCCGGACACTGCTGGTTGTGTGCGACGTGGATTCCTCCTGCGCCGCGGATGGCGACCTGCTCGCCGTTTCGGTGAGCACGGCGGCACACGTGGTAACCACGGCGCCCGCGCCGGTGGCCGGCGCCTTTCCCATCACGACCAACCCGGCGCGGCCAGTCAACGGTATGGTCGCCCACCAGATTCGCGCGATCGCAACCCCGGACACGGTGCTGGTGGCGGGCTCGACCCACAACGCCGTGCTGGACGTGCGCATCCATGGCAACGGCTACGCCGCCGACATGCTGCAGACCCTGACCGTGCAGAACCTCGGCACCGCGACCGACGCGCACGTCTCCCGTTTCGCGCTCTTCGCGGACGGCGGCGACGGCGTCTTCGACGCCGGCGCCGGCGACGACATCGCGCTTGGCGACTTGACCGATATCGGCGGCGGGCGCTTGCAGAGCGGCCCGCTGTCCTTCCCGCTCCCGGGCACCTGCGGCCAGGACGCGCGCTTCTACGTCTCCGCGGACGTGGTACCGTCGCCACCCAGCGGCGCGTCGCTGCAACTCTCGATCCCCACCCTCGGCATCGCAGTGGCGTCCGGCAACGACGGACCCATCGACACGCCGGTCACCAGCCCGGGCGTGCAACTCATTCCGAGGCCGGACGAGCTCACGGTATTCCCGTACTCGGTGGGCGACAAGCGCGTGCGCCCCGGCGCGACCCGCGTACTCAACTTCGGCGCGGGCCTGTACAACGGCTTCGACTCGCCCCTGGTGCTCAACGGGATGCAGCTCTTCCAGAAGGGATCCGCGACCGCGGCCGAAATCGTGCGCGTGCAGGCCTGGGCGGACGCCGACACCAACGGCCTGTTCGATCCCAACTTCGACACGCTGGTGGCCACCAGGACGTCCACCAGCGTGTTCTACCCGCTGTCCGGTTTCAACCTTCCGCTGCCGCCGAAGAGGATTTCGTATCTCTTCGTCAGCTACGACCTGTCGCTCGCGGTGCGCGACTCGGTCGGCGTCAACCTGCAGATCAACTCGGAGACCGACCTGTCGCTTCCCAACCCCTCGGTGCTGCACGGCGAGTTTCCCATCGACTCCCCGGGCCAGGACCTGAGCGACGGAATGGTCGCCGCGCAGATCGCGGCGCTGAACGCGCCCAGCCAGACGGTGCCGCCCGGAGAATCGGATGTGTTCGTGCTTGGATTCACCGTGCCGAGGAACGGTCTGTTGACCGATGTTCTGCAGCGCGTCAGCGTGGGTAACGCCGGCACGGCCGCAGCCGGGCAGGACATCGTGTTCCTGAACCTGTGGGCGGAGGGCAACGGCAACACCAAGTTCGACCGGAGCGGCGACCGCCTGCTGACGACCCTGGCGTGGAACGGAAGCGTGTGGCGCAACCCGACGCCCATCGCGGAGTCCATCCCCGTAGGCGGATTGCGTTGCTACGCGAGTGCGTTCATCTCCGGCAGCGCGGTGGACGGCCGTACGCTGCGCGCATTCCTGCCCGTGGGCGCACTGAGGGTTGCCTCCGGCAACGACGGACCCATCGACGCCACCGTGGTCAACTCGGGAACGCAGGTGATATCCACCGATCCGTTGATCGCCAGCATCTCGACCGACCGGAGCTCCTATAGCGTGGGACAGTTGATCGGCGTCACCATGAACGTGCGCAACGTCGGCGGCACCACGCTGACCGCGGTGTTCCCGGATTCGCTGGCCATGAGCGGTAGTGGCGGTGCCATCCCCGTGGGCGGGCCGGTTCCCGCCACGGCTGATTTGGCACCGGGCGAGGAAGCGGCGTTCGCGTGGACACTCACCGCCGCCGCACCCGGTGCGCTCTCCTTCTGCGGATCCGCGTCGGACGGCTCGGTTGCCTCGATCTCCGTGTGCGCGGACCCGGTGCGCATCGACAGCCGGGTCACGGCGGTCACGGCCGCCTTCGAGGACCACGCACCCCCGGGAGTCAACCGGGGCCAGCGCACCGTGCCGGCCATGACATTCCAGATCAACCACGCGGATACCGATTCGCTCGCGGCGGAGGTGCGGGTGAAAACCATCGTGCTGGCCGTGGCGGACAACGGTGGCAGCGGCATCGCGCCCAACAGCGTTCTTTCGGGGGTCACGCTGGTGAGTTCCAGCGGGACCAGCGCGTTCTTCTCGCTGGTGGACTCGACACTGAGCCCGGTGCGCCTCACCCTGCCGCAGCCCATCCGGATTGCACGCGGTGAGGACGTGACCATCGACGCAACCATCGACGTCGCCGCGTCCGCAGTACTCGCCCCGTTCCGGCTGTCGGTCGCGGCACCGGAAGACCTGGGCATCACCGACGCCAACGACGGCGCACCGGTCGCGGTGTCGTCTTCGACGCCCTTCCCCTGGCTGACCAGCGCGATCGACGTGGACGAACCTGCCACCCTGGTGCGCGTTTCCGGGGATGCTGCAACCGCCACCACCGCCAACGTCGGACAGCAGCGCGTGGTCATCTGGGACGGTACCATGCAAAACGCGTCACCGGCCGCAGCCGCCACCGCCGCTGTAACCGCGCTGCTGATCGACTTCCACGATGGCACCGGCACCCCGATTGCGCCGGCCGGAACTGTGTCGAGACTTGCGATCTTTGGCGGCGGCACCCGCCTCTTCGAGACCGTGGTGTTGCCGGCAGCGGCCACCGCGCAATTCGACCTGCCCTCGGCGCTGCTGCTGCCGCCGCAGCAGCTGCGCTCGTTCGTGGTGGAGGTGGACATCCAGGACCTCCCCGCCAGCGCGGATCTTGGCATCACGCTGCGCACGCCGGCCGCGATCGCCGCGCGGGACAACAACAGCGGGGCGGTGCTCGCGGTGGTGCCGGATGGCGGGGCGGCCTTCCCGCTGGTATCCCGGACCATTTCGTTCCAGCCGGCCGCGACCGGCCTGGCGGCGGCACTGGTGAGCCTGGCGCCGGAGACCATCCTGCCCGCCGACGCGGGAATCGGGATCGCGCGCCTGCGTCTGAGCCACGCCGACGCCATCTCTTCCGCAATCGTCGTGGATTCGCTGGCACTCGCGTTCCGCACCGTCGACGGCGCGGCCTTCTATCCCGGCAACTACTTCAATCGCATCGTGGTGGTGGCGAGCGCGGACACGCTGGCCAGCGTGACCACGTTGAGCGGCGTCAGCTCGCTGGTCCCCTGCCGCTTCACCAGTCCCATCGTGCTTGCCCCGGCAGCAGCCGAATCGCTCACCATTCTGGTTGATGCAAAAGGATCGTTCGTCCCGGCAACGTTCGTCGTGCGCGTCGATCGCGAGTTCATCCACGCGGTGGATGCCAACGACCCCGCACAATCCATCAACATTTCCGGTGCGTTCCCGCTGCAATCGGACCCGGCCAGCATGCGCCTGCCCGGCGACGACATAGCCGTCGCCCTGCTCTCATCACTCCCGCCCAACGTGGCCGGCAACGAGCGCGCACTCCGCGTGATGGACCTGGCCCTGCAGAACCGCAACACACCCGGCTTCACCGCCGCACGGCTGGAGTCGCTGACGGTGGCAGTCCAGGGCCACAGTGGAGGAACCATAGTTCCCGGTGCCATCGTCGCCGCGGCGAGGCTCACCGAGGCCGACTCTCTCGTGTGCGCCGGCACCGTGACGGCGACGGGTATCGTATTCACCATGCCCGGCGGCTTCACGCTGCAGCCGGGGACGACGCGCGATCTGTCGCTCGTGCTGGACCTGGCCGGGAGTATCAAGGAAAGCAAGTTCCGCTTTGCCGTGGCGGACGCAACCTCGGTGGTGCTCTCCGACGACGCAACCGGCGGGCCGGTGACGGCCACATCGGACAGCGGTTTCCCGCTGGCCACGCAGTACGCCGCGGTGCTCTCGACCGACGCGAACGGCGCGTTTACCAACTACCCCAATCCGTTCGCCGCGGGGCGCGAGTCGACGCGCGTCACATTCTTCCTTGATCAACCCTCCGCGGTAACACTGCGCCTGTTCACGCTGTGGGGCGATCCGGTGACAACGCTCGCCAGTGGCGTGCGCATGTCCGCCGGCCTGCACCAGGATGTAACCTGGGACGGCCGTAACGGCAGCGGCGACACGGTGAACAACGGCGTCTACTACCTGCTGCTCGACATCGCGCCGGACGCGGGCACGCCACAGACGCTGCGGCGCAAGGTGGCGGTGCTGCGATGAGGCGTGTCGTTCTGGCAATTTGTCTGGCCGGGCTCGTCGCACCGGCGGCGGCGCACGGCGGCTCTTACGGCACCGAGCTCCCGTTCGTTGCGGGGGCGGGCGCGCGCGCGTCCGGAATGGGTCTCGCGGGCACGTCGCTCACGGGGACGCCGGCGTCGCAGTATGCCAACCCGGCCACGCTGGCCTTGCAGGAGTACCGCCAGCTCGAACTCTACCGGACGACCCTGTTCGATTCCAAATCGTCGTACCTGGCGGCCGCGTACGCCCACCCCAGCCTGGACTTCGGCGCCTTCGGACTCAGCCTGCTCCGCGTGGGCGTGGGCGGCATCGAGGAACGCGACGACTTCAACACGCTGCTCTCATCCGATCTGACGAGCACCGACACGCGCATCCTGCTCGGATACGGGGCCGCCGTGACGCGCGCACTGGCGCTGGGCGTGAACCTGAAGATCGACCACCAGCAACTCGCAGGCGCCAGCGGGACGGGCATCGGCGCGGACCTGGGTGCGGTTGCCAGCCATACCTTTGCGGGTGACGGTTTGCTGCGCTCCGCGCGCGCGGGCGTCATGCTCGAGAACGTGGTGGAGCCCTCGGTGAAACTGGACGCCGAGGACGTGAGCGACCCCATGCGCATCTCGGCAGGTGCGTCGCTGGACGCACTCGCCGATCGATTCGGAATCACGGCGGCCGTGGACGTGGTGAGCCCGCGCTACTCACCCTTCCAGTTCCGGGCGGGCCTGGAGGTGGACTACGACGGGCTGGTGGCGCTGCGCGCGGGGCTCGACGACGACACCCCCACCTTCGGCCTTGGCGCCGGCTACCGCAGCGTGCGCCTCGACTATGCCTTCCGCGACGAGGAACTCGGCGCCAACCACCGCTTCTCAGTGGCGGTGGCCTTCGGTGCCTCCACCTCCGAACGCAGGCAGACCCGCCAGGAGCGCCAGGACGCGGAAATGCACGCCCGCCTGCGCGAGCGCATCCGCGAGTTCGAGAACGGGCAACGGCAACACCTGGTGGCTCGCGCGGACAGCCTGTTTGCGGCCGGGAACTACGCCGCGGCGGACGAACAGTACGGCGCGGTGCTGGCCTGGGATCCGTCTGACACGCGCGCGGTGGGATTGCAGAGCGAATGTCGTTTCCATTTGGAGGTCGCGCAGGCACGGCAAGGCGAAGCCGCGGGCGATTACCCCACCGCACTCTACCACTTCCGGCGCGCGGAGCAGTTCCGCGACGGCGACGCGGGCGTTACCGATGGCATCCTTCTCTGCGAACAACGCATCCAGGAGGGTCATGACCGCGCCGCCATGGTTCAGACCCTGCTCAGCCGGTCAATCGATCTCTACGCATCGGGGCAGCTCACCGAGGCCCTGCCAGGATTCCGGGAAGTCCTGCGCACCGACCCCGGCAACGCGCTCGCGCGCGAGTACGAGCGCAAGACAACGGTCAGCATCCAGTCGGTCGTGGAACAGAATATCACCCGCGCGCGCACACGCGCGGAGCGCGGGGACTTCCCCGGCGCAATGGAATCCATCGAGCAGGCACGCGCGCTCGCCCCGCAGGACGAACGTGTGGCAGCGGAACTGGCGGCGATACAGAAGCGCCAGCAGTCTCAATCGACGAAGGACGCACACGCGGTCACCGCCACCCCGCCGGAGCCCGCGTACGACGCGACCGTCGACGAGGCCGTGCTCCTGTCCCGCTACCGCGAGGGGATCCGGCTCTTCGAACAGGGTAATTTTGAGGCGGCGACCCGGGAGCTGCTCGTGGTGTGGACGGCCGCACCGGGATTCCACGACGTCGCGGATACCCTGGCGCGTGCATACCTCTTTCTTGGCATGCAGGCGTACTCGAAGGGGAGCTACGACGAGGCGATCGCCAGCTGGGAGCACGTACTCACCATCGACCCCGGCAACGCCAAGGCGCGGCGGTATCTCAAGAGTTCACGGGAGGAGGCGAGCCGCCTGGGCGCGGGCCGGCCGTGAAGGGGCGCACCATGAAGACTCCGCTGTTCCAGTCGCTTCGCGTGCAACTACTCGCGGGCGCCGCTCTGCTGCTGGCGATCACCGTGGGTGCGGTGGGCTATGCGCTCACCCTGAACCAGCGGCGATCCCTCACCGAGACGATGATCCAGACCGTGGTGTTGCAGGGCCGCAACGTTGCGCTGTCCGGCGAGAAGTCCCTCCTGCGCCCCGATCCCGAGTTTGAATTGTGCCCGCTGGTGACACGCGTCATGAGTGAAGTTCCCGACATACAGTTGCTGGTGGTGGCGGACCGGAACGGCGTGGTGCAGGGTCACCGGGACCCGTCCCGCGTCGGCAAGCCGTTTGTCTACGAAGACGGCGGTGCCATCGCCGTTGCGTCGCCGTCCGTGCGCGGGGACGAAACGCTTCGCGAAAGCACCAGCGCCTATCTGCTCGCCACACCCGTTTTCGGCGGCACCAGCAAGGTCGGCACCGTGTACCTCACGGTCTCCAAGCGCGCGCTGCTCGAGCAGCAGCGCAGGTCGCTCCTGCTCACCATTCGCTTGAGTGCTGCGGCGCTGCTGGCGGGGCTGCTGCTGGCCGTTCTGTTCTTCACGCGCATCTCGCGCCCGATGGGCACGCTCATGCAGGGCCTCGATGCACTCGCACGCGACCTGTCCTTCAGCATCGTGATGCCGACGCGCAACGAATTCCGTGTGGTCGCCGACGCGTTCAACCGCATGGCCCGCGAGATCCAGGGGGCCCAGCGCGAGTTGCTGGCCAAGGAGCGTCTCGCCCACGAGGTGGAGCTGGCGCGCCAGATCCAGGAGTCGCTGGTGCCACGCTCGGTGGCAGACGCGGGACGCTTCGAGATCGGTTTTCACTATGAGTCCGCGTACGAAGTGGGCGGCGACTACCTGGACATCATCCCGGTCGATGGTTCGCGGGTGTTCTTTGTCATGGCCGACGTTTCCGGCAAGGGCGTTGCGGGCATGGTGGTCATGGCAATGACCCGGGTGCTGGTGCGTCAGTTCGCTGGATCGGGGTCGCCGCCACGCGAAGTCCTCATACGGCTCAACCAGGCGCTGGCCGGGAACATCCGTCGCAACATGTTCGTTACCGCTTTCGTCGGTGTGCTCGACATCGATCGGGGCGAGTTTGCGTACTCCAACGCCGGACACAACCCCCTTGTCGTCTACCACGAGGGTCGCCGGGTCGCCACTGACAAGAGACTGGATGGCGTCCCGCTGGGCATCTTCACGACGGATCGCTTTGCCGAAACGGTGGCGGACTACTCTACCTCGCTCGCCCCCGGCGACGTGGTCCTCCTCTACACCGACGGGCTCACAGAGTCGCTGGACACAGCCAGGAAACAATTTTCGCTGCAACGCGTAATCGACATCGCAACCGACCAGGGTCACCTGGGGGCACGGCATCTGGTGCGCCGCCTGGTGGCCGCGGAGAAGCGCTCACGCGGCGAGGCAGCGCAGGCCGATGACATCACGCTGCTCGCCTTCGGCATAGCGATCCGCGAGCGCAGCGCGGTGGGGAGCACGGGCTGATGGCCACACGGATCGCACGGGTCGACTTTGACGCACGCACCGCAAGCCTGGTGGTGAAACCGTCGTCCGCCGGTCTGGATTCCGGACGCGTGCGCGAGATCGTCGCCGCCCTGAAGACTGCCGGCATGCAGCAGGTGGATGTCCACGTCGACGCCGGACCAGAAGCCAGCCAGGCAGATGGGCTGCGGGCTGCGTTGGGAGACGCGGGCGTTCTCGTCCACCAGGGTGATTACGCCGGCTCGGTCGGCCGGGTCGGCAACCGCGCATTCCAGTGCGCGGTGGATCCGGACGAAGCGCGAGCCGGCTGGACCATCGAGGCCTGCCTCGACTCCCTGGACCGCGCCGTGGTGCGGTCCGCGCTGCTCGTGGCCCTTGTGCGTCTGGCGACGAACATGAACGACATGCTGGGAGGACAGTTGCGCTTCGCCGTGCACGAGCTGGTGGCCAACGCCGTCGATCACGCAGACTTCTCCGGCAGCGCGCCCCGCATCGAACTTGCCATCCTGGCAACCCCATCGACCACGCTGCTCTCGTATCGTGACAATGCGGGACCCTTCACCACCACCACGCCACCCCTCGTCGACATCGACGTCAAGATCGCGCGCGGGGAGCGAAGGGGGCTCGGGCTCTTCATGTTGAATCGGATGGCCCAACAGGTTCGCTACCGGCGCGACGGTGACTGGAATGAAACCACGGTTCTGTTCGTCAGAACCGGAAACGAAACCCAAAACGCAAGGAGATCAAGTATGGAAGGACTGGAGCTGAAGCAGACACCGTGCAAGCTGCCGAACACGGTGGTACTCAAGCCCGTGGGCAGCATCGACTCCACCACCGTACACGTCCTCGACGCACGGCTGAACGCGCTCGCTTCGCAGGCGGGCGCGCAAATCGTGCTCGACATGTCCGAGGTGGATTTCATCAGCAGTGCCGGCGTGGGCTTGTTCCTCGGCACGGTATCGCAACTTCGCACCACCGGCGGGGACCTGATCTTCACCGGGATGCTCCCCGCGATACTGGAAGTGTTCGAGATCATCAATCTCTCCGCCTACTTCAGGATCGTGCCGTCGCTGGAGGCCCTGGAGCCCGCTCCCCGGGGGTAGGGATGCTCTATGGCTGAGTCTTTTGATAGCAGCCACGCCGCGGTGGCGCTGGCGGATTTCTGGAAGATCCGCTTCAAGCGCGAACGACAGCTTCTCGGCGCGGTGACGTCGCTGCTCTCCAAGTACGGGAGCACGGTCGACACCGACGAGTTGCACCGGGCGTTTCTGCTCACGCTGATGGGCCACTTTGCGGTCGGCGATGCCGCACTCTACGTACCGTCGCCGGACGGACGCACGCTGGAGGCGGCGGCGGCGTACGGGCGAACCCGCGCATCCGCGTTGCCACGCCTCCCGCTCGACCAGCCCGTCATCGCCGGCTTTGCGGAGCGGCGCACGTCGGGGCTGGTGGACGCGCGCGCCGAGGAGGCGCACGCGGCAAATCCCGTGCTCGCGCTTGCGGGTACTTTCCATGTGGTGGCGCCACTCCAGTTGGAGAACAAGCTGGTGGGCATCGTCTTCCTGGGCCCCCGGCTCAACCGCCAACCCTACCTGCACCTGGATCTGAAGCTTCTGGACAGCCTGGCCGCGGTCTCCGCAACCACATTCAACAACGCCCTTCTCTACCGAAACGCGCGCCTTTCAGCCGAAGAGCTGAAAAAGCTGCTGGAAGTGCGTACCGACATCATCAGCCGCATCTCGCACGAGTTTCGCACGCCGCTTACCGTGCTGCGCGCGGGCCTGGATGCGCTCCCCGACGTGGAAAACGGGCCACGACAGTGGATGGCTGCGTCGGTCGAACGTCTCGAGCGGCTCATCGAGTCGCTCCTCGCTCTGAGCGAGCGGGAGGAAATCGATACCGGCGGCGTACACACCGATCCGCTGGTTGCCGTCCACCAGTCGGTGGGAACCATGAGCACCGCGGCCGCCGGGAAGAACATCACCCTGACCGTATCCTCCTCGGAAAGCGCCAGGACCGGCAGAGTGCAGGTGTCGCGCGAAACCCTGATGATCATCCTCGACGTGCTGCTCGACAATGCAATCACCTACTCGCCCGAGGGATCGGCTGTCACCGTTGAGGTGGATGTCACCGATACCCGCTTTGATCCGAATACGGATGGCGTCCAGCTCCCCGAATGGACGGAGTCCGCGCGGGGAATGATCGCCCGGTTTACAGACATCTCGGACGCGCTCGCGGTGGAGCCGTCCGGGGACGCGGCGCGTGTGCCGCCACCCGGCCGCGATGACCCGTCGCGCCGCTACGTCGTGATCCGCGTCCGGGACGAAGGAATCGGCATTCCCCAGGACGAGATTGCGCTCATGGCCGAACCGTTCCGCCAGGCAACGAACTGCCCGGATCGCGGCATCAAGGGCAAGGGCCTCGGTCTCGCGCTGGCCCAGCGCAGCGCCGTCGCCAATGGCGGCTTCCTGTGCTGTCGCAGCGTGCTGGGCGCGGGTACGACGTTCTCGCTTTTCCTCCCCGCCAGCTAGAAGTATATCCTGGGGCGCGCCCTGCCGCAGGCGCAGACCTCGACCGTGCACGCGTCCGACAACGAGCCGGACGTGTTTACGTACTTCAGCTTTGCGGGTGGTACGTGGTTCCCGCGCGTCAGCGACGACGGAACCGGGCTCGCGGGAACGAGCCGGGGCGAGATGGATAACGGCGTGCCCCCGGGGCTCGAGCAGTTGTTCACCTTCCGGGTGGACGGTGTGGTGGACGTGTACGGCCCCGTCGCCACCGAAGCGACCACCTGGGGCGGCGTCAAGGCAATGTACCGGTAGCGGGACGCGCGGCTAGTTGTTGGAGAGTTTCTTCAGGACGCCCTTGGCCACGCACTTCAGCGTGTCGAACACCCCGTCGCCCTTGACGGCCACGGCGGGAAAGCTGGGGAACTTTTCGGGGTTCAACTCCTGCTCGAGTTCGTCGAGTTCGATGACGTTGTCCATGTCGCGCTTGTTGTACTGGAGCACGAAGGGCACGTCGGCGAGGTTGAGTTTGTACTCCTCGAGATTCTCGTGGAGATTGTAGAGGCTTTCGATGTTGGCGTCGTAGCGCGCCTGCTGGGAGTCGGCCACGAACACGATGCCGTCCACGCCGCGCAGGATGAGCTTGCGCGACGCGTCGTAGTACACCTGGCCCGGAACCGTGTACAGGTGGAAACGGGTCTTGAACCCCTTCACCGTACCCAGCTCGAGCGGCAGGAAGTCGAAGAACAACGTGCGGTCCATCTCCGTGGCCAGGGTGATGAGCTTGCCCTTGGTGGAGGGATCGACCTTGTTATAGACGTACTGGATGTTGGTCGTCTTCCCGCAGAGACCCGGACCGTAGTAGACGATCTTGCAGTTGATCTCGCGGGACGAATAGTTGATGAGCGACATGCCGCCTCTTCCTCG
Organism: Candidatus Krumholzibacteriia bacterium; assembly: GCA_029865265.1. Taxonomy (NCBI): domain Bacteria; phylum Candidatus Krumholzibacteriota; class Candidatus Krumholzibacteriia; species Candidatus Krumholzibacteriia bacterium. Next base: position 47,751 of record JAOUHG010000014.1, read on the forward strand.
CCTTGGTTCCCGTTAGTCCTTGAACAGTGAGTCGATCTCTTTATTCAGTTCGTCGGCGAAGCCGGCATCAAACTGCTTGAGGTCCTCGTTCTCGTATTCGAGTTTGTTGAACAGGCGGCTCAACACGGTGTCGAGGCTGTCGACGGCCTTCTTGACCCGCAGCCGCACCAGGCCCAGCGTGGTGCGCTTGTTGAAGAGCACCACCAGGATGATGTGCTGCGCCACGCGGGCGAGATACATGCTCTCGTCCACGCCCTGGTGATAGAGCGTGGAGAAGTCCTTCTCGCCGATCAGCTTGGCCAGCTGCGCGTTGGCTTCGAAGTCCGCCGCGCACAGCGAGGCGAAGCTCATAAGGTCGAACTCGGGCTCCATACCGACGCTCGCGATGAGCTGGCCGGTCTTGTCGATCAACAGAACACTCGTCGAGTTCGAATTCTCGATGAGCTCCTTGATGACCGAATTTATCGCCCAGTAGTCCTCTTCGTAGATGGTCCAGTCGGCACGTACCATGGTCGCTCCGGTGGTATAAGCGCCGCCGGCTCCCGTTCGTCCGGACCGTCCGGTCGTCAGGGGCTAGAGGGTCTCGCGGCGGTCGATGGCGCGGGCAAGCGTCGTATCGTCAACGAATTCAAGGGTCCCGCCCATTGGGAGACCTCTAGCAAGTCTCGTGACAGTACAACCGAAGGGGGATACGATCCGGGCGATGTAGAGGGCGGTGGCATCGCCTTCCACCGTAGGATTAGTAGCGACAATGAGTTCCCGCACCTGGCCGTCCCGCACCCGGGCCTCCAGGGCGCGCAGGGAAAGATCGTCCGGGCCCACCCCGTCGACCGGTGACAAGACTCCGTGCAGGACATGGTACAGACCCCGGTAGTGACGGGTCCGCTCCATGACGATCATGTCCTGGGGCTGTTCCACCACACAGATGAGGTCCTGGGACCGGGCCGGGTCTTTGCAAATTGCACACTGGTCGGACTCGGTGATGGCCCCGCAGGTGGCGCAGAACCGCACCCGGGTCTTGAGCTCGGACAGCAGTTCCGAGATGCGTTCGGCGTCCGTGCTCTCCGGTCGCAACAGGTACAGCGCCATGCGCAGCGCGGACTTGGTCCCGATGCCGGGCAGCCGCGCCAGCGACTTGACGAGCGCGTTGAGTGTCTCGGAACCGAGGTCCATCGGGCGGGCTTACATCAAGCCCGGGATCTTCATGCCGCCGGTGATCGCGGACATGCGTTCCCTGGCGAGGTCGGCGGCCTTCTGGTGGGCTTCGTTGACGGCGGCGAGGATGAGGTCCTCGAGCATTTCACGGTCGCCGTCCTTGAACACGTCGTCGCGGATGGAGAGCTTCAGGAGAACCTGCTTGCCGTTGACGCGCGCGGTCACGGCACCGCCGCCGCTGGCCGCCTCCACCTCTTCGTTCTCGAGTTCTGCTTCCAGCTTGGCCATTTTGGCCTGCATCTGCTGGGCCTGCTTGACCATCTTCATGAAGTCGGCCATGGGTTCCTTTCCACACTGTCCAACGTGGCTCGCGGGTCCGCTACGTGTTGTAACGAACGATCTCGCCGTCGAAGTCCTTGATGAGTCCCTGCACCACCGGGCGCTTGTCCTCGGTGACGTCGCGAATACGTTCCTCGGGAACCTTCTTGCCGGCCAGCGCCTCCTCGAGCTTGACGGCCTTCTCTTCTCCTTCGAGGAAGCACACGATCTCCGCGTCGACGCCGAAGTAGCGCTTGAACATGCCACCCACGAACTCAATGCCCTCGGGCCGCATGACCTGTTCGCGCTGCAGGCTGAAACCCTTCAGGAAGCGGATGTGCAGGCGGCCGCCCTCGAACGAATAGGGCCTTCCAGAAATCAGGCACACGCCGAGCGACACGCGCTTCTGGCGCACGAAGGTGACAAACCCTTCCCACAACTGCTGGATCTTGGCCAGGTCCAGGTCGCCCTCGAGGGGAACCGGTGAACCGGTCTCCGCCGGGCGGGCATCGTCTTCCGTGGTGTCTTCCGCGCTCGCGCGTGGCGCGCGGCGCGGGTTCGTCTGCAGGGCGGCCGGCGCCGCGCCGGGAGCCAGTGCGCTCGCGGAGCCACCGGCGGGGCGCGCTGCGGGCGATTCCTTGCCACGCCGCGGTCCGTCCCCGCCCCCATCACCACCCCCGCCGTCAAGCCGGGCGATCAGCGTGCGGATGTCGGTCTGCCGTTCGAGCAGCGACAGATCCACCAGCACGCTCTCCAGGAAGATGCGCGGGTCGGACATGGTGCGCAGCCGGCCCGAGGCGTTGCTCAGGCGCTCGACCACGGTGACGAGGTCCGCCAGCTCATAGCGATCGAGGCTCTTGCGCAGGTGATCGATTTCGCTCCGGGAGCGGAACAGCAGCGGCGAGAGGTCGCCGGGAACCGCGAGCAGCATCAGGTCGCGGTAGCCCTCCAGCAGCGCGGCCACCAGATCCTGCAGATCCACACCCTCGTTGACCGCCGCGTCCAGCAGTTGCAGCGCGGCGCCGGGATCCCCGCCGGCCATGCCGTCCACGAACGCGAGCACCTTCTCCTGGTCGATCAGGCCCAGGATGCCGCGCACCGCCTCCGCGGTGACATTGCCGCCCGAAGCGGTGACGCACTGGTCGAGCAGGCTGGTGCCGTCGCGCATGCTGCCGTCGGCCTTGCGCGCCAGCAGGCGCAGGCCGTCCTCGTCGTACTTGACCTTCTCCGCCTTGCAGATGTGCGCCAGGCGGGCGGCGATCTCCGCGTTCTCGAGGCGCTTGAAGTGGTGGCGCTGGCAGCGCGACTTGATGGTGTCGGGAATCTTCTGCGGCGCGGTGGTGGCAAAGATGAAGAACACGTGCGGCGGCGGCTCTTCCAGCGTCTTGAGCAGCGCGTTGAACGCGTGCGTGGAGAGCATGTGCACTTCGTCGATGATGTAGACCTTGTTGCGGCTCTGGCTGGGCGTGTAGCCGATGCTCTCCTGCAGTTCGCGCACCTCACCCACGCCGGTGTGCGAGGCGCCGTCGATCTCCATCACGTCCAGGTTGTTGCCCGCCACCACCGCCATGCACGACGCACACGTGTTGCACGGGTTTCCGTCCTTGAGGTTGTCGCAGTTGATGACGCGCGCGAGGATGCGCGCGGTGCTGGTCTTGCCGCAACCGCGCGGCCCGGAGAAGAGATAGGCGTGGGAGATGCGCCCCGTCTCCACCGCCTTCTTGAGGGTGCGGGTGATGTGCTCCTGCCCCACGACATCGTCGAAGGAGAGCGGGCGCCATTTGCGGGCAAGGACTTCGTAGCTCATGTTCGTCACCGGCTCGTGTTGTCTCCACCGGACCCGGTAAACACCGCGGCGGGAGTGGCGGCCAGGCTTGACCACGTCACATGATCCCGCCCACTTACCGCTGCTACCTTCCGGTCCTGACGGAGTTCATGGAGAACCATTGCGTGGGACCCGGCCGCCGCTCCCGCCCGCGGGAACACCGGCGGCTGCGTGTCCGGCACGCCGATCCCTCGCGGCACGGATAAGAGAGAAATGGTGGAGATGAGCGGGCTCGAACCGCCGACCTCCTCGTTGCGAACGAGGCGCTCTCCCAGCTGAGCTACATCCCCACCCGTTTCCGTCGCCGCGGACGGGCGTACTATATCGTGATCATCAAAATGGCGGAGAGAGAGGGATTCGAACCCTCGGAACGCTTGCGCGCTCAACGGTTTTCGAGACCGCCCCATTCAACCGCTCTGGCATCTCTCCGGGCGAATACTACCCCATCGGCCCGGAAAAAGGCAAGCGGCGCTGCGCCCCGGCGGGACGCCTAGATCTCCACCGGCACCGGCCGGTGATCCTCACCCACCGCCACCATGGTGAACTCCCCGGTGACGGCCTTCTCCCTTTCATCGCGATACCGCTGCTCCATCCACACGTCCACCCGCACGCGCACGCTGGTGCGTCCCAGGTGTTCCACCGTGCCCACCAGCTCGACGATGGCGCCGGCCGGAATGGGACGCTTGAAGTCGGTGCGGTCGAGCGACACCGTGACGAACGGGACGCGGCCGAAGCGCGTCGCCGCGATGAACGCCACCTCGTCCATCCACGCGAGCAGCGTTCCCCCGAAGAGCGTGTTGTGATGGTTCGTGATCCCGGGGGCGACCACCTTGGTGATCCGCGTCTGCGACGCGTCGATGCGCTTCTGCACGCGCGCGTAACGCCCGTCACTCTCCGCTTGCTTCTCCGCCATGTGCCGGCTCCTTTCCAATTCGCCTCAGGATGACGAGCTTCTGCTCGGCGCTCATCCAGCCCCATTCGGATACTTCGTCCAGGGTCCGGCCACAGCCGTCACACAGACCGGTCTCGGGATCGATCATGCACAGGTTGGTGCACGGGGATGGCGGGTGCGGAATGGCGGCCATGACGGGACAATATTAGGAACTTCGGCAGCGTTGCGCAAACCCCCGCGCCACTTCCGCGGCCAGTGCAAAGGAACGCTCGCAGGTCGCTTCGCTGGAACCAGCGAGGCCGCACGACGCCGTCACCAGCGACGCCCCGGCGATGCGCGCCGCGTCGGCGCCGTCCTCCCCCGCCGCCAGGCGCTCCGCAACGCCCCACCAGCGCGCCACCAGCTTCCCCGCATCCACCCCGGCCAGGTCGTCGCGCGTCGGTATCCATCCCCAGGCCACGCGCCCGCCGGCCGCCAGGTAGCGGCGTGCGCCGGGTGCCTCCCCCATGCTCTCGGCGCCGTGGAAGGCGTCAAAGGAATAGAGGTCGGGGGACACCGCGTCGAGAACATCGAACGGTATCTCGTCGCAGCAGTGCAGTCCCACCAGGACCCCGGGCTTGCGGATGCGAAGAACCACGGTGCGCAGGAGATCCACGATGGCGCCGGTGCGCTCCGGAGCGCGCCGCAACGCCATGCCCAGGTAGGCCTCGTCGAGCACGAGGATCGCCGAAGGCGCCAGCGCGAGCAACGTCTCGGCCTGCCAGGTGGCGACACGCACGACGTGGTCCGCAAGCACGGACAGCATGTCATCCCGCTCCGCGAGCGACACCCCGTCCAGGGTGACGGCGCAGGCGAGCGTCAGCGGACCCATGGTCTGGCCCTTGACGGCGCGCGCCTGCGGGAACGCACCACCCCGGAAGGCATCGAGAAAGGCGTAGAAACCGGCGGCGTTGGCCGGGTCCAGCTGCCCCGCCTCGCGCTGCAGGGAGGTCACGAACCTGTCCACGCGGTCGCACGGCAGTGTGTACACGTATTCGCCGCGTACCTGCGCGAGGTGCCGCAGCGCCGGCCCGAACGACTGCGGGAGCATCGCCTCGCGCGCGGACAGGCGGCGCAGCTGGGGCCAGAACGGAACCTCCGGGGCAACGCGGGCAACGAACTCGATGGCCCGCGCGGTATCCGTGTGGGGGACACTGCCCACGCCGGTGACCGCGCACGCGGCACGAAACCAGGCCCCGGTGTCGTTCGCTGCGGTCTGGGAGGTCTGCAATTTCATGGGTCAGAAGTCGAATGGCGGAGAGAGAGGGATTCGAACCCTCGGAACGCTTTCGCGCTCACACGATTTCCAGTCGTGCCGATTCAGCCACTCTCGCATCTCTCCGCCCGAAGTCCCTGGCGGCGCGCATCATCCGTCGCGCCGCTGTTCGAAGAACCGTTGCATCAACTCACGACAGCGGCCTTCCTCGACGCCGCCGATCACCACCGGCCGATGGAGCAGCCGTGGCTCGTTCTGGATGGCAAAGATACTCTCGCACGCACCGGTGCGCGGTTCGCGCGCTCCGAAGACCACCCGCGGGATCCGCGCCAGCAGCGCCGCACCGATGCACATCACGCACGGCTCGATGGTGCTGTACAGAACCGCGTTCTCGACCTCCCGGGCGCCCACCGCACCCACCGCGTCCCACAGCGCCACCACCTCAGCGTGCTCAAAGGGCTGTCCCGTGCGCACGGTCCGGTTGTGCCCGCGCCCCACCACGCGGCGCTCCAGGACGACCACCGCGCCCACGGGAACCTCGCCGGCGGCGTACGCGCGCTCCGCTTCCGCGAGCGCCTCCTCCATCCAGCGGACGTCCTGTGTCATCGAGAAAGATCCGGCCGCCGCGACACCGGCGTCAGCGCGCGGGCAGGCTGTTCGCGAGCGCCCTGGCGACCTTCGAGGCCACATCCTCGAACGGTGGCGCGCGATGCACCTTCCTGCCCAGGTCCGCGTACACCGCGCCCGAGCCGCTCGTCACCAGCGAGCGGTCCCCCGTTTCCGTGCGCGCGCCCTCTTCGTAGTCCTCGTCGATGGCCCGGAACAACGCCACCCCGTCCCGCGCGGACAAGATGGTGATGGTGGCCCCCACGTAGGTCGCCGGCGTCGTGTTCTCGGTGATGTCGGCCTCGTCCTTCTGCCACAGGTCGACCACTGGGATCAGGAACCCGTCGCACTGCAACTGGTGCGCCAGGTCGGTGATGAACGCAAGGTCCGGCTTTCCGGACACCGCAAAGGAGCGCAGAAATTTCTGGTAGCGCTCGTCCCACCCGTTCTGCCCCACCGCATACTCCACCGTGTTCGGCGCGATGAACTTGTAGTCCGTACGCAGGTCCAGCGCCGGCACCAGGAACTTCTCAACCGTGGCCGGCGCGACATTGTCCGGATCCTCGGTGCTGTGCAGCGACGTGGCACAGTTGAGCACCGCAATCTTCTCCACGTTCTCCGCGTTGTCCGCGTCCGTGAAGCGCGGGTCGACGTAGACCTCGATGGGGTGTTGCTGACCCCGGCACGACACCAGGGCAGCGAGCGCCAGCAGACTGCAGATCATTGCGCGTTTCATTACGACTCCTCGGGCGGCCAACCAGCGGAAACACCGCCGTTGCTCAGAACCACGTGAGCGTAGCCGTTCGACTCCACCGGTGTCAACCGAGCACGCAGCTTTTGACATCCGGGCGCCCGCGCGCGTACACTGACCCGGTGAATCCCGCCACGCGGTCCAAGTCCCCGCGCATGCTCCTCATGGGCGACGCCCGCCAGGTCCACCTGCGCCGCTGGGCCATGTACTTCATGGACGCTGGCTACGACGTGCTCACGCTTTCGCTGGAACCGGGAGACGGTTTTCCGGGTCCCTTCCGGCGCATTCGCGTGTGGGGGGGACTGCCCGACGCCGCCCGCTATCCGCTGGCGGCGCTGCGCGTGCGCCGAATCATCGGCGACTTCATCCCCGACGTGGTGAGCGCACACTTCGCCCCCAACTACGGATTGATCGCGGCGCTGGTGTGCAGGCGCCCGTGGGTGCTCAGTGCATGGGGCAGCGACGTGATGACCGATCCCGACAAGAGCCCCTTCCACCGTCGGCGGACGCAATTCGTTCTGAAGCGAGCGGCGTTCGTGACCTCGGACGCGCGCGTGCTCACCGAGCGCATCCTCTCCTTCGGAGTGGCCGAGGAACGAGTGCGCGAGTTTCCCTACGGGGTCGACACGGCCCTTTTTCGACCGAATCCGCAGCCGCAGGCGCGCGGCCCCCGCATCATCAGCAACCGCAAACTCGAGACCCTCTACGCGGTCGACACCGCGGTCGACGCCATGGCCGCGGTGCGCGAGGCCCTCCCGGACGCCACCCTGACCATCGCAGGCGACGGCCGCGAACGGCGGGCACTCGAACGGCGCGCGGCCTCGTCGCACGCCGCGGAGGCGATCTCGTTTGCAGGGCCGGTGGCGCACGCCGAAATGCCGGCGCTGCTGGCGGACCACCACATATATGTTTCCACGGCGCGATCGGACACCACCTCGGTGTCGCTGCTCGAGGCCATGGCGTGCGGCCTCTTCCCCGTCGTCACCGACATCCCCGCCAACCGCGAGTGGATCACCGACGGCGAAAACGGGCGCCTGGTGCCACCGGGAGAGGCGCTGCGGCTGGCGGTCGCGGTGGTGGATTCATGGCGTGATGCGGAACTCCGGGGGCGCGCCCGCGGTATCAATCTGCGTATCATCGATGAACGCGCGCGCTGGGACTGGTCCATGCGCCCGGCGCGACAGCTCTTCGACATGCTCGCGACCGACGTCGATTCTTGACGGATCTTGAATTCGAGGCAACAATACCCCCATGGTCAGAAAGATTGCATCCTTGGTGCTGCTCCTCGCCGCCGTGGCGGCCATCGCCGGTGCGATTCGCTGGCGGAGCGCAAGCGCACAGATCGGCGCACTCGACCGCGAGCGCAACGCCCTGCAGGCGCAACTCGACACCACGCGCAGCGAGCTGCGCCAGACCGGGTTGCGCTACCGGGGCTTTTTGAGCGGCATGGAGTCGATTCCCGATTCCATCCGCATGGCCCAGGCCGGCGCGACCATGCAGCAGACCAACCTGTACCGCAAGGCGATCACCACACTCGAGGGCGAGGAGCGCCGGCTGGCGCGTTCCATCGAAAAGACCGGGCGTGAAATCGCCGCGGCCCAGGCCCGGCGACGGAGCACAGCGCTGCCACTCGCAGTGGTCGCGGGGGCCCTCTTGCTCACCGGCGGCGGCCTGTTGGCGAGCGTGCGCCCGCGGCGCCTTGCGTCTTGACGCCGTTTCCCGGTTCCCACTATGCTAGGTCCGGTTTTCAAGTTCCCGGCCGCATCTTCTAGAAGGAGTAACGAATGACGTACGTCGTCACGGGCAACTGCCAGAAGTGCCGCTTCACCGATTGCGTCGTCGTCTGCCCGGTCGACTGTTTCCACGGCGACGATGAAATGCTCTACATCGACCCCGATTCGTGTATCGACTGCGACGCGTGTGCACCGGAGTGCCCCGTCGAGGCGATCTACCCGGAAGAGGATGTGCCGGACGACCAGAAGCAGTGGATCCAGGTGAACGCGGAACGCGCCGCCGGGCTACCCATCATCACCGACAAGCAGGACGCGCTGCCCACCGCCGAAACACGCAAGAAGGAACTCGGGTTCTAGGAACCCAGGGTTCCAACCGGAATGAAGAGGGGCCCCGGTCGAACGACCGGGGCCTCTTTTTTGTCCTTGTTGATCTCGGGCGCGCGCTGTCGCTTCGACGCGATTTCCGCAGCGCGGTTTCAAATGTTTCGCGCGAGGACCATGAGCGGAGAAGCGATAGCACGCGCCGCGGCCGGTTCAGCTCTGCTTCGGCTTGTCGCGCAGGAGGTCGCTGCGCTTCAGGTGCAGCGCATCGAAGCTCGCGCCCGAGATCACGTAGTACCACTTCGCGAAGCGATCGTTGAGCTCGTCGGCGCGACTCTGCCCCGCGTCGATGCGCGCCTGCCAGCGGTCGTGCTCCGCCTGGATGTCCTTCTGGCGGCGCTCCTCGAGCGTGAGCACGCTGTCCGCCTTGTTCTCGAAGGAGCGGCTGGACGGCCTTGCCGGCTCCGGGAACAGCGACGGGTCGAACGACGCCGAGATCATGAGATAGCGGTTCTCGCCCGCGAGCTGCGTCCCCGCCTGTGCGGCCGCCACTGCCGTCCCCACCGCCACCTCGCCAAAGCGCAGCGTGTACAGGACGCCATCCGCCGTGCGCGCCAGCACCTCGCCCTCGTTGGAGACCAGGCGACCGTCGCGCGCAAAATAGAACCCGTGCTCCTGCAGGGAGATCATGTCGGACTGGGTAATCGATACCCCGCCGCTCGCGCGCGACAACGACGCCGTGAGTCCCTCCGGCTTGGGGCGAACATCCTCGATGGCGAGTTCGTCGATGGTGCGCACGAGCGTGTTGATCTTGTAGCTGTCCGCCTCCTTGCCCGCCGGCACCTTCGCCATCTTCCACTCGTCCTCCTCGCGCGAGAGTGTAACCTCGTCGCGCATGTCCAGGCGGCCGGTGGACTCGTCGATGGAGTAGTCCTTGAGCACGAGACGGTCGATCTCGTCCTTGTCGATGAACATCAGGTCGGACTCGATCCAGTCCTTGAAGGTGGTCGAGACGTCCACGCTGACGCGCGAGCCGTACACGCGCTTCTCGTCCGGCACCCGCACCAGGCGGAATCCCTCCCGCCCCTCGAAGGCCTTGCCCAGGATGAGGTCCGCCAGCACCACACCGTTTTCGCCCTTGATGGTGATGCGCGTGCCGCGCCCCCCCGCACCCACGTGCCCGGCGTCGAGCGGGTCCACCACGCCGCACGCCTCGTAGTCGGCGGCGTTGTCGGTGCGGAAGTCGTCCTTGGTGATGCCGATCAGGCTCGCCGCGGTTCTGGCCAGCCGGTCCTTGCCGTCGGCGGGGTAGTCGTAGTGGGACGGAATGGTCCAGCGGCCGCCCTGGAACGTCACCTTGAACGGAACCGCGCCGCCGCTGTTCTCGTCCCACGACACCACTTCCAGTGTCGCCGCCGTGTTGGGGTCGGTGAAGTCGGGAAAGAACGTTTCTCCCTGGTCGAAGAACGCGTCCGGCATCTTCTGGCGCGGCGCAGTCACGAGGGCCAGCGCGGCCAGCAGCAGCGCCGCGCCCACCATGAACGCCGTCTTGCGCATCTCACCCATGGTTTGCATCCTCCATCCTATCCGCGCAACCGTCGCGACGCCGCGGCCCCTTCGTTCTCGCGGCGCCGGCGGCGCACAAAAATCGCGATGCCCAGCAGGAACACGGGAATCGGCGGCAGCAATCCGGCCAGCGTCTTGATGCCGCTCTGGATGCGCCGCACCTGCGACTCCATGTCCTCCTTGCTGCGCTCGACGCGCAGGTCGCGCTCCGCTTCGATCGTGGTGCGCTCGGCCTCGAAGCGCCGTGTCTCCGACTCCTGGAGGTTGCGCGCCATGATCTGCTTGGTGGTGGCGTCCAGGTCGGAACGCTCCTGCACCTCGGCCACGCGCTGGTCGAGCCGCTGCTGCGCCTCCATGAGCGCCGTCTGGGCATCCATCTGTGCCTGCTGTTCTTCCTGCGCGCGCTGTTCGGCGTAGGCGCGCGTGCGCGCCTCCACCGTGGTGAGCGTGCGGTGCTGCACGCGGCGGCGGCGCAGTTCGATGAACGAGTCGTCGCCCGCGAGCACGTCGATGCAGTTGAGAAAGAACGATACGTTGTCGAAGTCGAGGTTTTCGTAGCCGCGCCGCCGGATCTCAAAGAACTGGTCGGAGATGAAGTCGACATCGGCGACGAAGATCAGGTTGGCGCTCGTGGTGTCCCCCTCCACGACCGACTGCCCGCTCACCCGCGCCGCAACCACGTAATCGGCCGGCGTCGCGTAGCGCGGGCCCGGGTACTGCACCAGCCCGATGCCGAGGAAGCTCTTGTGGACCACCTGGCCGTAGTCGGTGGTGCCCGATGCCACGCTGGTCTTGACCAGCGGCTCGAGGTTGAAACGCGAATCCGACGTGGGCGATATGGAACCGGCGAACAGGAACACCAGCTCCTGCAACCCCATGGTGGCCGGGTCGGTTTCGTTGAGCGACTCGGCACTCCCGTTGCCGGGCCCGATGAAGATCACCTCGGGCGGCAGGCTGGAGAGATCGGGGTGCGGGTTATAGCGGTCCCACACGATCTGCTGCTTGTTCCACAGCACGCCGAACGCGCTCAGGAACGAGTTGATCCCGCCCTTGGGTTTGGGCTGCGGCCCGCGGTTGCGCATGAACGGATTCACGTTGGCCCCGCTCTCCTCGGAGGGCGAGAGACCCACGTCGAACACCGGCACCGGATCGTCGATGAGCAGGGCCGGGATGCCGCCGGCGATGCTCTGCTCCAGGTTCTGCATCTCCTCCTGCGACAGCGATGACGGCATCACCACCACCAGCGCGTCCACCGGCTCGGCGATGGGATCCTTGGGGTCGATCTGCAGCACGTCGTACTGCTTCTGAAGCTCCGCCACCACCGGCCACGGCGGCGAGGTCTGGAAGGTGTTGAAGTCCAGCCCGCCGAACAGACGCACCTGGGTGTTGACCACGCCGATGGTCTTGCGCTGCGCGCGCGCCACCACGCGGATGCTGCGCGCGATTTCGTATTCGGTGGGAAGGCCCCGGTCGAAGAAAGTGATGACGTCCTCGGCGGCACCGCAGGTGAACGCAACCCCCATGAACACCTTGCTCACGTTGGCCTGCGAACCGGCCAGTTCGGGGACGTCGACCGGATAGATGCCGAACTTGTCGCGCGCATCGCGCGCATCGTCGGAGTAGAGCTCGGTGTCGTGGACCACCACGTGCACCCGGTTGCCGCCCACCGCGTCGAACTCGCGCAGGAAGCCCAGCAGGTTCTCGCGGGTCTGCACGTAGGCGCGCGGAACATCCTTTGAGATGAAGGCCTGCACGAACACGGGCCGGTCTTCGGGAATCTCGCGGATGAGGCGCTTGCTCTCGCCGGACAGCGAGTGGAGCCGCTCGGCGGTGACGTCCAGGCGCGCGCCGGCGCGCGACAGCATGACGGCCACACTCACCAGTGCCAGCGCCAGTGCCACCGTGCGCAGCGCGTAGTGGAAACTCATGCGGTGCCCGTCGGCGGTGGGCGGCCAGTGCCGTTTCCCCACCAGGGCCACGTTCAGATACAGCATGACCGCCGCGATCCCCGCGAAGTACAGGATGCCGGAGAGACTCACCACGCCGCGCGCGAAGTCTCCGAAGGGCTCCCACACGGCAAAGCGGGCGCCCAGGTCGCCGGACGCGGAACCGAACACGCCCAGGATGGGCTCGGCATAGACGAGCAACGAACAGAATACCGCGCCCAGGATGAACGCAACGGTGACGTTGGCGCTCAGCAGCGATGCCAGCATGCCCACGGCAATGAAGGCCGCGCCGGCCAGCCAGTAGCCGAGGTAGTTGCCCAGCATCAGCCCCAGGTCGGGGCGGCCCAGCCAGAACAGGACGAAGAGGTTGCTCAGCGAGAGCAGCACCGCGGCGGCGTATACCCCCACGGTGGAGAAGTACTTGCCCAGCACCACCTCCAGATCGGTGGCGGGAAGCGTGAGCAGGAGTTCCTCGGTCCCCTGCTTGCGCTCCTCGGACCACACCCCCATGGTGATGGCGGGCACGAAGAAGAGCAGCAGGTACGGAAAGACCGCGTTCAGCTGCGACAGGTTCGCAAGGTTGTTCAGGAAGAAACGGTCCTGCCAGAAGGCGGCCGCCGCGCTCAGGAAGATGAAGAGCGTGATGAACACGTACCCCGTCGGATTGCTGAAATACAGGCGCAGATCGCGCCGCACGATCGCACGAACCACATTCCAGTTGATGCGCTTCATGTCAGCGCGACCTCCCCGCGCCCTTGCCGGTCAGCCGGTAGAACGTCTCCTCCAGAGATCCGCCTTCGCGCAACGCCGCCGGCGCGCCATCGAAGACGATCTTGCCTTCATTGATCAGGATCACCCGGTTCGCCACCGCCTCCACCTCCTGCAGGATGTGCGTCGAGATGAGCACCGTCTTGGTCCGCCCCAGCACGCGGATGTTCTCGCGGAAGTCGTGGATCTGGTTGGGATCGAGACCCGCGGTGGGTTCGTCCATGATGAGCACGGCCGGGTCGTGCAACAGTGCCTGCGCCAGCCCGACACGCTGCCGGTACCCGCGCGAAAGCTTGCCGATGGGCTTCTCCAGCACCTCGGCCAGCGCGCATTGCTCGCTGACCACGGCGATGCGTTCCAGCAGCCGGTCCGGGGCGAGTTCACGGGCCTGCCCAAAGAAGGTGAGCAACTCGATGGGGGTCATGTCGTTGTAGAGCGGCCCGTTTTCCGGCAGGTACCCCAGGTGGCGGGCCCCCTGCAGCCGCTCGACGGTCATGTCGAAGCCGGCCACCCGGGCGGTGCCCGCCGTGGCCCCCAGGTAGCCGGAGATGATCTTCATCGTGGTGGACTTGCCCGCCCCATTCGGCCCCAGAAAAGAGACGATCTGTCCCTCGGGGATCGAGAACGAGACGTCCTTGATGGCCACGAAGGGGCCATAGAACTTGGACAGCCCCGTGGCCTCGATCATGGTGCGACGCGCCGTTTCCGCCATGGCGATGCTCCTCGAAAAAGGTCCGATATAGACTGGGAACGGTATGCTTATACAAGGGCCACCCCGGGAAGTTCGCACGCATCGGCGCGGATCTCAGGATGGCCTCGGGGAACGACGGGGGTATGCTAGCGTCCCCCCGGGCGGGAGCGCAACCCCTTTTGTGGAAAGCCGCTAAGACGCCGGGAACACCGCTTTCGGAGCCATCCCCACCCCCGGCGCCCGCCACAGCGACAGCACCGGTCCGCGGTAGGAAAATCCCCCTGCGAGGGGGTCGGACGCCAGCAACAGAGGGGTGTCGAGGTCCAGGAACTCGATGCCGCCAACCCCCAGCACGAGCGCGTACGAGAATGCCATCGCCAGCCGGGTCTCCATCATCCCGCCGATCATGAGCCGCAGCCCGGCCCCGCGCACGGCCCGCGCGATAGCCAGGGTCTGCGTGAAACCCGACTTCATGATCTTGAGGTTGACGATATCCGCGGCCCCGGCGGCGATCACCCGCTCCGCGTCGGCCAGGCTGAAAACCGACTCGTCCGCGGCGATGGCCAGCGGGCTCGCGGCCCGCACCGCAGCCATCGCGTCCAGGTCGTCACGCGGCACCGGCTGTTCGATCATGGCGATGCGGGGTGCCAGCGGCGCCAGGGCAAGAGCGATCTCAACGGCCTGGGCGGCATCGAAGCCCTGGTTGGCATCGAGGATGAAGGACACGTCGGCGAAGCGCCGCGCCAGGCGTTCCACGCGGCGCACGTCGGCGTCGGCATCGCTGCCCACCTTGAGCTTGAACACGCGGAAGCCGCGGGCGTACCACGACGCGGCCAACGCATCGATACGCTCCTCGGACAGGATGGGCAGGGTGATGTCGGTGGTGCGTTCGCGCACGTCCGCCCCCCCCAGGAAATCGTAGAGTGTCACCCCGCGGGCGCGCGCGGCGGCGTCCACCAGCGCGCACTCCAGGCCCGCCCGCGCCGCGGGCTGCTCCGGGTACGCCGCCGCCAGCGCCGAGCCCACCGCCTCCCAGCGCGCGGCGTCTTCGCCGACGATGCCCGCACCCAGGCCACGGGCGGCCTCCGCGCTGCCGTCGCGCGTCTCGCCGGTGAGTGCCGCGAACGGCGCCACCTCACCGTAGCCGGCGGTGCCATCGGCGAGGGTGACCCGCAGGTACGCGCTCTGTGCCACGGAGAGGGCACCGCGTGAGATCACGAAGGGATCGGTGAGGGGGACGTCGACCGTTTGCACGTCGACGGAAACGACGCGGGTGGCGCTCAAGACTTGCGGAAGATGCGCCCGAACTCCTCGGCGAGCTCGAACGACGCGTCCACCGAGCGCGGGTTGCGCGAGTCGAGGTATTCGATGTTCACGCCCAGCCGGTCCGACGGGAAACCGATCTGCGTCGCGAACGAACTCAGCCGGTCCCACACGCCGATGAGGCAGGAGATGGAGGCCTCGCGCATGCTGCGCGCACCCTTGAGCATACGCTCCACGTCGCGCGGGATGAACACGCCCAGGGTTTTCTTCGCGAAGGTGATGTCCTCGGGCACCACGAAGGGAGAAAAGGTGAGAAAGATGCGCGGCAGGCGCTCGCGCGGCAGGCGCCGCACCAGGTCCAGCATCAGGCAGCACATCCATTCGCTTTCATAGAGGATCTGGGTGCTGAAGAAGCTGAAGCCGTTGCTGTCGATCTTGTGAAGGATGCGATCGATCTCGTCCTCGGAGGCGGGACGCGCCGTGAACTGTGCGCGGCGCGTGGGGATGATGATGCCGCCACAATTGAAGCCGCGCGCGGTGGCGATACGGGTGGCCTCCTCGATGGACATCGCCGCCGGACGCTGCGACTTCTCGCTGGAATCCGCGCCCACCACGAAGATGTCGTTGCAGCCAAGACTGCTGGCGCGCGTGAGCCAGCGCTCCAATTCGTCGGCGGAGCAGGACACGACCACCTTGTAGAGCGAGAGGGGTTTCTCGGTGAGTTCGCGCAGCCAGCGCGCAAACTCGTCGTTGGGAACCCGCTCACGCTCACGCTGAAACTCCCCTTCGTCCTGCAGGTCGGGCACGCTCACCGCGTGAAACGAGTTGTAGCAGGCGAAGCTCTGGCGCAGCACCGCATAGGCCTTCTCGCGGTCCGCCAGCGGCGGCGGGCACGCCTCCAGGATGACACGCACGTCGGCGATGCCGGGACGGGGTTGTGGGGTCTGGTTTCTTTCGTCGGTCATGGGACGTTTCAATATATAAGAAGGCCGCGGCGTCGCCAACTCGAGCGGGCCGCGGCGCATCCGGGCGGTATGGTATGACAGGCCCGCGGCACGCGCAACGCCAAAGCGGCCGAGACGCCCCTCACTCGGACATGGCACGATTGTGGCGTCCTTATGCGCTATTTCGCCCCTCGCGGCGGGGGCCATCACCCAGGCACACCCCGGCCACCGGGCCCAACTCATGCAATTGCAACGAATCCGGCCGTGGCACGCCGGTTGCCGTGACCACCCGTCCGCGCAGGCCGGCGCTCCCTACCATGATCCGACATCCCTTTGCATCCACCCTCGCCGCCGGGCTGTTGCTCCTCGCTTCCGTCCCCATCCCGGGCCGTGCACAGACCGTGCCGCCCGGCTTCTACGTGGAAGACGCCGTCCCCGGCGCCTCCTTCGACACGCCGGTGGACCTCGCCTTCGCCGGCGACGGCCGCATGTTCGTGGGCGAGAAGGGTGGCGTGGTGTGGATCGTGGAGAACGGCGTCAAGCGGCCCCAACCGTTCATCGACCTGTCGTGGGACGTGCTCAACAACCACGACCGGGGGTTGCTGGGTCTCGCACTCGACCCGGACTTTCTCAACAACGGTTACGTGTACTTCCTTTATACGTTCGACTGGAACCAGGCCGGCGACGCGCAGCGAACCGACATATCCGGGCGCCTGGTGCGCTACCAGGCGAGCGCGGCGGATCCGAATGTCGCCGACATCGCCACGCGCACTGTACTGCTGGGCGCGTCGTTCAGCAACGCGATTCCCGCCTGCTACTACTCGCACGCGCCCGGCGCGCTGCGCTTCGGCACGGACGGCACGCTGCTCATCGCGGCCGGCGACGGCGCCAGCTACAGCGAGGTCGATCCCGGCGGCCTGTACCCGGACTGCTTCGGCACCGGCAAGCTCGACAACAGCCAGGACATCGGCGCCTTTCGCTCGCAGTGGATCGGCAGTCTGTCGGGAAAGATTCTGCGCGTCGATCCCGCCACCGGCCTGGGGTTGGCATCGAACCCGTTCTTCGACGGCGACCCGGCCTCGGTGGAGTCGCGCGTGTGGGCCTACGGCCTGCGCAATCCGTACCGCTTCGGCGTGCGCAACAACGGCAGCAGCGATCCGGCCGACGGCAACCCCGGCACCCTGTTCATCGGCGACGTGGGCTGGAACGCGTACGAGGAGCTGAACGTCGCCCACGGCGGCGAGAACTTCGGCTGGCCGTGCTACGAAGGGCCCAACCCCCACGGCGGCTACCAGGCGGCCTCCCCGGCGCACCACGACTGTTCCACCATCGGCACGCCTGAGAATCCGTCGCCGCACTCTCCCCCGCTCACCTGGTGGCACCACGGCAACGCCAGCAACTCGTTTCCCAGCGGTATCACCGGCGCGACGGCCACCGGCGGCACCTTCTACCCGGGCAGCAAGTACCCACCCGCGTACCAGGGGTTGTACTACTACGGCGACTACACCGGGCAGTGGATCAAGGCGCTCACCGTCAATGCGGCTGACCAGTTCGTGTCGCAGAGCAACTTCGGGTCGTCGCTGGGCGGCGTTGTGGAGATCGCCTACAACCCCAATGACCAGTACATCTATTACATCGATATTTTCACCGCGACGGTGATGCGCATCCGCCACGTCGACGGCGACACCAACAACCCGCCGGTGACCAGCGCAGTCGTAACCCCGCGCTGGGGCTATGCACCTCTCCTGGTCCAGTTCGATGCCAGCGCATCGTTCGACCCCGACGGCGACCCCATCACCTTCGCGTGGGACTTCGGTGACAGCACCGGCTCACCGCTGGCCACCACATCCCACATCTACACCGCGAACGGGAACTACCAGGCACGCCTGACGGTGCACGACGACTTCGGGGTTGCCTCCGTGCGTGTGATTCCCATTTCGGTGGGCAACACGCCGCCCGACGGCCAGATCATGTTTCCCCCCAACGGTGCCGCGTTCTCGGTGGGCGAAAAGGTGTTCCTGTTTGGAACCGCGACCGACGCCGAGACTGATCCCGACTCCCTGCTGTTTCACTGGGAGGTCACCCAGGTCCACAACGTTCACGACCATCCCAACTTCTTCACCGCCGACACCCGGATGGCCGTTTTCGATGTGGTCGAGCACGGGCTTCCGCACGAGGTGAACTTTCTGCGCGCGCAGTTGCGCGTCACCGACGCGGGCGGACTCATCGACAGCACGACGCACTATATCGTGCTCAATCGCGCCGGCCAGAGCGACATCACCGGCGAGGGGACCCCGATTGCGCTGGTGACCGCGCCCATCGGGGCCGGCAACCCCGACATCGGCGTCATCCACGACGGCGTCTTCCCGCTGGCCGGCTCCGGCGATCCGCTGCAGCAGTACGACACCGACACCGGCGGCGGTCCGCGCGCCAGCGACTGGATCGGCTACCAGTTTTCCGGCGAGCGCTACTTCTCGGGCGTGATCTTCCAGGAGGGCATCCACTCGCCGGCGGGCGGCTGGTGGGAATCAATGGACGTCGAAGTGCTCGATCACGGGGTGTGGACGCCGGTGGTTTACCGGCAGGTGGTGCCACCCTACCGCGGCGACGACGGGGTGAACTTCGACATCTATACCATTACCTTCCAGGCCATGGCCGGAACGGCGATCCGTCTGGTGGGCGCGCCGGGCGGGAGCGACGCGTTCATCTCCGCGGGCGAACTGCGCGTGTACGAGATTCCGCGCGCCGACTTCAGTGCGGATGTGCGCACCGGAACCAATCCGCTCGTGGTGCAGTTCACCGACCTCTCCAGCGTGCCCGGCGCGACCGGATGGCTGTGGCGCTTCGGCGACGGCGCCACCGGCACCGGGCAGAACGTGTCGCACCTGTACACCGTGCCGGGGCCGCACACGGTGAGTCTCACCGTCACCGCCGACGATGCCGTGTACTTCGAGGAGAAGCAGCGCTACGTATTCGTGGGAACGCCCGGCGTCACCGCCGAGTACTTCGGTGACCCGAACCTTTCCAACCCGGTGCTCACGCGCGTGGATCCGGCCATCGACTTCGCGTGGGGAACCGGCTCACCGGACGCCAGCGTCCCGGCGGATTCGTTCAGCGCGCGCTGGACGGGCTGGGTACAGGCACCCTTCACCGAGGCGATGACGCTGCACACCTTCACCGACGATGGCGTGCGGCTGTGGGTGGACGGCAACCTCGTGATCGATCGGTGGGTCGCCCAGTCCCCCACCGAATGGACCGCCGTGGTACCGATGGTGGCCGACCGCCTGTACGAAATCACCATGGAGTACTTCGAGAGCGCGGGCGGCGCCACCGCCATGCTGCGGTGGTCGTCCGCGTCGCAGGCCATCGCGGTGATCCCGCAGTCACGGCTGTGGGCGCGCGAGTGTGGCAGCGGCGT
The DNA here is from genome assembly GCA_029865265.1 of Candidatus Krumholzibacteriia bacterium. NCBI lineage: Bacteria > Candidatus Krumholzibacteriota > Candidatus Krumholzibacteriia > Candidatus Krumholzibacteriia bacterium. The sequence goes on from JAOUHG010000014.1 coordinate 67,203, forward strand.
CGGCGACATGGATGGCAACGGCGTGCTGACGCCGGGCGATGCGCTGTGCGTGTTCAACACCTTTCTCAACGACCAGACGGTGCCCGGCGGCTGCGACGTGGCCAACTACGACTGCGAGGCGGCCGCGGCGGACACCGATTGCAACGGCACCGTGACGCCGGCGGATGCACTGGCCGTCTACCAGCACTTCCTGGGCGGCCTGCCGCTGGAAGTCTGCCTGGGACAGGGCACGCTGGCGCCCGTGGCCGCGGACGGCGCCACACCGCAGGTGGGCATGGAGATTCGTGACCGCGGGGGAACGGTGGAGGTGGCACTGGTGGTGCGGGATGCGCGCACGCTGCACGCCATCGGCTTCTGCGTCGAGTATCCGGCCGGATTCGCGTTCGATGCGCTGCTTCCCGCGCCCGGCACGCGCGACTGGCTCATGGCCGGCGCGTGGAGCAGCAACGGGACCGTTTTCGCGGGTGGTTTTGATACGCGCGGCACCCACGCGGGTGGAACCGTTGAGATGATGCGCGTGAGACTGGTGCGCACGGACCCGGACGCCGACGCCGGCGCCATCCGGCTGGTGGACTTGGTGGACGACCTCGCGGGTGCGGTGCCTATCGCCGCCGGGGGCGTGCCACCGGGACCCGCGGCCTACGCGTTGCACCAGAACCACCCCAACCCGTTCAACCCGCAGACGTCGATCCGCTACGACGTCCCCGCGTCCGCGGGGCGCGTGGCGGTGCGGCTCGCCGTATACGACGTGCGCGGGCAGCTGGTGCGCGTGCTGGAAGACGGCGCGCGCGACCCCGGCGCACACGTGGTCACCTGGGACGGGCGCGACACGCGCGGCACCCAGGTAACCTCCGGCATCTACTTCTACCGGCTGACAGCCGGCGACTTCCGCGAGTCGCGCCGGATGGTGTTGCTCAAATGAAGAACCGTCGTCTGCAACTGTTCGCGATGGTGATCGCACTGGCCGCGCTGGCGTCTCCGCTACGCGCCCAGATGGAAGTCTCTCCGGCGCCGTCCGGCGGGTCCAGCAACCAGGTCATCAGCGTGCCCATTCAATTGAACAATCCGTCGGCCGCGCCGGTGGACGCGTTCGGCTTCGTGCTCAGCTACCCGGCGAACCTGCTCACCTTCCAGTCCGTGTCGACGGCGGGCACGCTCACCGCCGGCTGGTTCGCGGTGACCGGCCAGGAAGCGGCCCCCGGCACGGTGAACGTGGGCGGCTTCCACACCACCGCCACCACCGGCAGCGGGGTGCTGCTGGAAGCGGTCTTCATAGTAAGAACCAACGTGCTCGGCTCCGGCAACGTTTCGCTGGCGTCGTTCGTGGACGACCTCGCGGGTGCGAACACGAGCGGCGCGACCTTCGTGGCTTCGGTAGCGCCCGGGGCGGCGGGACTGCTGGGCGAGTACTACGACAACATCGATTTCACCGGCACACTGCTGACGCGCATCGATCCGGTGGTCAACTTCGACTGGGCCAACGGCTCGCCCGATCCGTCCATGGGGATCGACAACTTCTCCGTCCGTTGGACGGGGTGGCTGCAGCCCGACTTCACCGAGACCTATACCTTCTACACCCAGACCGACGATGGCGTACGCCTGTGGGTGAACAACCAGCAGGTCATCAACTCGTGGGTCGACCAGTCCGTCACCGAGCGCAGCGGGACCATCGCGCTCACGGCCGGAAGCCTGGTGCCGGTCCGCATGGAGTTCTACGAACGGGGCGGGCAGGCGGTGGCGCGCCTGCTGTGGTCGTCGGCAACAGTGGAGAAGCAGACCATCCCCGCCGGGCGCATGCTGGCGGCAGCGTGCGCGCAGGGAGTGGGCGACGTGAACGGCAACGGCCAGCTGGGCGCCGACGACGTGGCCTGTGCCTTTGACGTGTTCCTCGCCGGACAATCGCTCTCGGGCGGCTGCAACTACCAGAACTACGCGTGCGAGCTGGTCTCCGCGGACGTGAACTGCGACGGACAGGTGACACCCGCCGACGCGCAGGCCATCGAGCAACGGCGCGCAACCACGCTGCTGCCGGCGGCGTGCTTCGCACAGGCGAGCCCGCCCCCGGCGGGTGCGCCCTACCAGATCGGGCTCTTGCAGACGGTGGTCGACGACGGCGGCACCCAGCGCCTGTGCATCAGTGTGTCGGTGCAGGACGCGGCCGGGCTGGACGCCTTCGGCGCGCGACTGTTGTTCCCGGGCGCGGAACTCTCCTTCCAGCGCGCCGAGGCGGCGTTCGCCACCGGCGGCTGGTTCGCGGTCGACGCGGCCGGCGCGGGCCCCGGCGCGGTGCTGCTGGGCGGCTTCGACGCCTTCACAGAGGCCCCCGCGGGCCCCGCCGAACTGGTGCGCCTCTACTTCGACTTCCTGGGAACGCCGGGCCCGGTGGGCGGCCTGTCGATGACCGACTTCGTGGACGACTTCACCGGCTCGAGCATGGGTGGTGTGACCGGTGCGGGCGCGACACCGCTCCCCGGGACCCGGTTGCTTCCCAATCACCCCAACCCCTTCAATCCCGTCACCCGGATTCCCTACCGCATTGCCGGTCCCGCCGGCGTGCCGGTTGCGGTGCGCCTTGCGGTGTACGACGTGCGCGGCGCCCTGGTGCGCGTGCTGGTGGACGCCGGGCAGGCACCGGGAACATACGCCGTGTCGTGGGATGGCCGCACGCAGCGTGGCGAACCGGCCGCATCCGGTGTGTACGTATGCACGATGCGCGCGGGCGGCTTCACCGCGTCACGCCGCATGGTGCTTCTGAAGTAAGTTCCGCAGAAAGAGAAGAATGGTGCGAAGGGACGGAATTGAACCGCCGACACAGGGATTTTCAGTCCCTTGCTCTACCAACTGAGCTACCTTCGCACCGGAACGTAAACCGCTGGGGTATCACATCCTAGGGGAACGGCCGGCCGCCGTCAACGGGGATTTGCAAGCGTGCCCCGGGCAAGAAAAACGCGAGGGGGCCACAGGGCCCCCTCGCGCGGGAATCCACGAGATTGCTCGAACTGCTTCCGAGTTACTTTGAACCGCCGTTGACGGAGCTCTTCCGCACCTTCGCAAGCGCCGAGGGGGTCGGAATGGTATCGATCGCCGCGATGCCCCACTCGAGCATGGCCTTCGCATACTCATAGTTGTGGACACCCAGACTCTTGTCCTCATGGGCGACATAGAGCCAGTTCCACAACGCGTATGCCTGCAGTTCGGGGGCCGAGCTCACGGTCGGATGCCCATCCGGCGAATTCTCGTTGATCAGGCCGAGGCGCAGCAGTTCGTCACCCAGCTGGTCGGACAGAGCCGTGATCTCGGTCTGTACGCCGTCGATGTCGAAGTTCGTCTCGCCCGGGTGGCACGTGGCCGCGCAGGTGGAGACCGCGGGCTCGAAGTGGTGGTCAAGGCCGTCGCCCATGTGGCAGTGCACACAGGTGTCCGTCACGCCCGAATAATGACCGTGTGCGGTGCCCGTGACGCCGGCGCCGGCGAGACCCATCAGCATGGCGCTCTGCGGCCCATGGTGCGGGCCCCAGTGCTCGCTGATACCCGTAACGACACCGCCCGACGCCACCGGCGCGTCGCGGCGCGGCTGGTGGCAGTTGACGCACAGGTTGCCGTCGCCGCCGTTAAAGGTCTCGCCGGCGATGGCGTAGAAGGCGACCGGCTTCGTGGTCCGGAGCGCAAGGTCGTCCTTCGTGTAGGATTCGTGGATCTTATGGCACGCGCGGCAGTCCTGGCGCGTCGGATCCGGATCACCCTCGGTCACCTGGTTCGGAGCCTGGCCCGCCGCAACCGCCTTGGCGAAACCGTTGCCCGAGTGGCAGGCCGCGCAACTGGCGCTGGTACCCCTCGCATAGGCTTCGCCGGTGCCGTGCAGCGACTCGGCCCACTGGGTTTGCTTTCCGGTAATAAGGTTGCTGTCGTCGTGGCACTGCTCGCAGGGCACCGGCCCGGCGACTTCCTGGGTATACGTGGTGTTGCGATCGCACGCGAAAAACGTCGCCGCGATCGCGATACACAACAGAAGATGCATGGTTTTCATCGTGGATTCCTCCCTGGCGAACACGACCGGATTTCCGGCCCCTTTAATTCGACGGCTCAATCCGTCGAAAACTCGTACCCGACGTTGAACCAGACCACGTTCGCCGTGTAGTAGCGGCTGAGGATCAGGTAGTCGTCGTAGTTATAAACGTTGTACTTTACGTCGGCCAGGAAACCGCCCCCGAAGCGGTAGCCGGCTCCCACCGAAATGATCGACTTGTCCAGGTCCAGATCTTCCGACGCCGACATGTAGGTGAACGACCCGGTGAGGTCCAGGGCCTCCCACATGGTGAGACCGACGCGACCGGTCACCACGTTGGTGATGATGTGCTGGCCGGCGTACAGGTTGGTCCATTCGTCGTCCGCGTACGTGTATTCCACGCCAACCTCGGTCACGGCGATCATCTCCGTGCCGGGCAGTTCCCGCCACGCGCCGTACGCGGTAAACGCGATCCCGTCCGCGGTGGTGCCGAGGTCGGTAAGGTCGCGCGAGCGATCCGAGAAGCGCGCACCCAGCGAGAGTGGCTGCATCGGATTGCCATCCACGCGCACGTCCCAGCGCTCGGACTGGCTGTCGCGCATCAGCGTGGTGGCTTCCTGGTCGTCCTTGTCGCGCGAATCGTACGCAATGCGCCCGGAGACGCGGTTCTGCGGATCGCGCAGCGAAAGCGCGCCGCGGAACTTGTTGATGGTGGTCACCGCGCGCTCGTCATCCAGCGCTTCCCAGCCGTAGCCCAGCATGAGCACCCCGATGCGGTAGCGCATGGTGGCGTCGATGTCGTTGTGGAAGTTGTCGGTCTGCAGCCGGCTGGCTTCGTCGTCCACCGTGCTGCCGTAGAAGCGGTAGCGAAGTCCCAGCCACCGGTAGGCCTGCAGGATCCCCGTGTACTGGACGTTCATCAGGTCGAAGCCGAGGCCGGAATCGGTGTCCTCGTTGCGCCCGATCGCCCCCCGCACCACGTGGGTGAGGTTCCTCACATAGACGCCCGGAACGTGGACGTTGGCGGACACCAGGTAGCCATCGCGCTCGCGGTCGGCGTTGAGGTTGTCGCGCTGCATGACGCCGTCGTAGGCCAGCGTACCGCCGATGCCGCTCTGCATCCGTCCCTCCGCCTCGATGCGGTAGCGGTGCAGTTTGGAATCGTACTCGGTCCCCAGCCAGCCCTCGTAGCCCGGGAACATGCCGATGCGGTTGCCGTCCCGCGTCTGCAGGTTGTAATCGGCCGAGAACCACAGCGACATGGAGGGCGTCCACGAGAGCGTGTTCCACCAGTTCGCCCGTGACGCGTCCACCGAAGCGGTCGGGTCGAAGACCCAGCGGCTCTCATTGTAGCGCGACAGGAAGTGCAGGGTGCCCGTACGGCGAAAATCGAACACACCCCGCCGGTTGTCCTGGTTGATGTTGGTGAGGTCGAGCAGAAGATTGGTGCGCGGGTTGGTGCGCCCCTTCAGATAGATCGATGACACGGTGAATCCGTCGTAGATATTGTACGTCTCCGGCATGGTGGATTCGTCGCCGGTCTGGTCCAGGTAGATGCCACCCAGTCGCACGCGCCCGTCCCAGTGCGAATCGGGATCGGCAGCGGCCGCAGCCGATGCGGTGACCGCGAGCAGCGTGATGGCTATGATCAATCGGCGCATCGTACTCTCCACCACCCTAGAACTGATGGCAGCCGCCCCCGCCCAGGAAGCACCCCTGGGTTTCGAGCGACGGATCAAGAAGATTACGGTTCACGTAGGATCCGTGGACGTCCACGTGACAGTCCCCACACGGGACCCCGGACCACTGCGTCCCGTGCTGCACGCTGTTCTGGTGCAACGGCACCGAATGGCACTGCGAGCACAGTGAGAAGTGCGGCGATTCGTAGCTCTGCGTCAGCAGACTCGGGAACGTGGAGCCGTGCGGGTTGTGACAGTTCAGGCACCCGCCGTCATTGACCGAATAATTGACCGCAGGCTCGTGCTCGTAGGGGAACGGTCCCTGGAAACTGCCGTGACACTTGACGCAGGTCTCGCCGGGTCCGCCCGGCGTGTGCTGCTTGACGCTCTGCGCGACTTCGATGTGGCAGTCGCGGCACGCAATGACGCCCTCCTCCACCGGGTGGTGGGTGGGCATTGCGAAACCCGCGCGCGCGGAGGCATGACAGTCCAGACACAGCGTGTTCTCTTCGCTCTTCAACAGAGAAGCGTGCTGGTTGCCATGCACCTGGTGGCAGCCGCTGCACGACATGTCGGCATCGCGGTGCGGATCGCGCTCGTAGAGATTGAGCTGGTGCGCGTTCTCGTGGCACGCCGTGCACACCGCGGTGAGCGAGTCCGCCGGCAGCGCAGACGGCTTCACCGGCTTGTAGGTGTCGGGGTCTTCGAGGTGCATCACCAGCGCGGGGCCGGCGTGGCAGTCGACGCATGCCACCGCGTTGCCCTCGACGGGGTCATGCGCGGTGCCCTTCATGGCCCCGGCCGCGAGGTCGTGGCAGTCCAGGCAGACGTCGTTGGCGATGGCCGGGGGCTCGGAAGAGCCGACGGTTGCGGAGAAAATCAGGAGCGCGGCCAGGCCCAGACCGGCCGAGACAGCGAGAAGAGTCGTATTAGCAAAGCGTCCCATGTGAATTCCTACACGCACTCTTAGCGAAGAGAATACCAGCGTCAACACAAAGACGTGCACCGCGCACAGTTTTGCATAGACTCAACAAGAAAATCTTTATTCCGCATATACACATGCGATTTGATCATCCCTCGGCCCCTGCCTATGCATTCGCCTCCATCTGCCGGATCCACAGGAACAGCGCAAGCGCGAGCACGGTGGTAAACAGCGTCGCCAGCCCGAACCCGCGGCGGCGCACCTGATGATCCTTCACCTGTTCGGCGGCAGCATCGAGCGCGCCCTTCGCCTTCTCCACGCCCTCATCGGTCTTCGTCTTCACGCGTTCCGGGTCGAAGGTGTGAACCAGCGTTCGTGCCTGAATGAGACTCTGGTGCGCCTCCTGGAGCATGAACGCAATCTCCACGTCATCCATGCCGATGCGTTGCACGTTCTCCTGCGCGGCGAGGGCGTCTCCGTAGAGCGCGTCGAGTTGCGTCAGTTCGCTGTGGATGGCGCCCGCGGCCTCGAAACCGGTGTCCCCGTCCGCGTGACAGTCGAGACACACAGAGCCCTCCCCCGTTCCCACCATCGTGTCCGACGTCTTGTCCACAGCGTGGTTGCCGTGACATTCCTCACAACCGTGGTAGCCCTCCTCCACGAAGGCCCGCCCCATGGCCGAGTCGGTGAAGTACTGCATGTTGTTGACGTGGCAGTGCCCGCACACCTGGCCGATGGAAGAGATCCCGGGTGGCGTGGCGCCGTGGTTGCCGTGGCAGTCGTTGCACGCCGGCGCTCCGGTGTCCTGGTTCTCGAGCAACGCCACCCCGTGCACACTGCCGGCGAATTTCGACAGCTGATCGGTGGGTATGCCGTACGACGCCATGTAGTCGGCGTCGCCGTGGCAGTGGCCGCAGGTGGCGGGGACATTCAGCGCGTGCACGGTGGATCGCGTGTCGCTGGCTGGCAAAATGCCGTGCGACGAGTGGCAACTCGTGCAATCGGCAACTTTCTTGTCACCTTCCTTGAGGCGCTGTCCGTGCACACTGGTAAAGTACTGGCCGACCTGGTCGGTGGGAATGCGCGGCTGATAGGCGCGCATGAAGCCGATGTCCGAATGACAGCGGCCGCAGAACGCGGGGATGTCCTTCTTGGACGGCACCCCGCGGAAGCCCGCCGCCGGGGACATGGCGATCTCCTCGTCGTCCGACGCCGGATCGCCGCCGTGGCAGCCGGCACAGGAGAGCCCCGGCTTCATGTGCACGTCCGCCGCCAGATGACCCTCCGGCAGCAAGTCTTCCTCGGTGTGGCAGGCGACGCAGTGGTCGACGGCAGCGGATTCACGTCCGGCGGCGCGCTCCTCGTCTTCGTCGGCGCGCGCGGCGGGCGTCACGGCCATCGTAGCGGCGCACAGCGCCAGCGCCACCCATGCGAATCGAAGCCGGTTTCTCATACCAGGTAGCCCCAGATGGTCAGCACGACCATATAAATGATTCCCACCACGCCAATGATTGTGATCGGGCGCGCGCGCCCGTCGGGGCGCCGCTTCATCTCCCAGAACGGAACCAGCATCCACGCGAGCCCCATCACCATGAACGCCATGATGCCCAGCACCTCGCCCTCCATGAACCACACGTGGCCCGGGAGGAGCTTGAGGGTCTGGAACATGAACATGAAATACCACTCCGGGCGGATTCCCTGCGGCGCCGACGCGAACGGATCCGCCTTCTCGCCCAGCTCCCACGGAAAGAACACCGCCAGGAACAACAGCATGTTGAGCACCATCAGCCACAGCAGCGTGTCGCGCAGGAGGAAGTTGGGAAAGAACGGCATCATCTTCCTGCGCTCGGGCGGCAGCTTCTGCACGCTTTCCGGCTCGTGCATGCCCTGCCGCTGCACGAACAGAAGGTGGATGCCGAGGATGGCGGTGAAGATGGCCGGGAGCAGCGCGATGTGGATGGCGTAGAAGCGCGTCAGCGTGGCGCCGGTAACGTCCTCACCACCGCGCAGCAGGATCTTGGTGGCGTTGCCGATCAGCGGCACCGCCCCCGCGATGTCGGTTCCCACCTTGGTGGCAAAGAACGCCAGTTCGTTCCAGGGCAGCAGGTACCCGGTGAAGCCGAAGCCCATCACCAGCACCAACATCACGAAACCGGTCATCCAGGTGAGCTCGCGCGGCTTCTTGTACGCGCGGGTGAAGAAGGTGCTGAACATGTGCACAAAGACAAAGAACACCATCAAGTTGGCCGACCAGCTGTGCACAGAACGAATCAGCCAGCCGAACGACACCTTGGTACTGATGAAGCGCACGCTCTCGAACGCGCTGGCCTCATCCGGCTTGTAGTACAGGACCAGCAGAATGCCGGACGCAACCTGCACCATGAAGAGAAACAACGACACGCCACCCATGTAGTACCACAAGGTGTCGCGGTGCACCGGCACCTGCTTGTGGCGCATGTAATCGAGCAGGGGCGATATGTGGAAGCGCTCGTCGACCCAGGCGAACACCCTTGCCGCGGTGCCACTGGACTTGCCGGTGCCGAATTCGGGCGTCATGCTCAGGCCATCCTCGAGACGAGAATCTCGTCGCTGACCACGTTGACCGCGTACTCGTCGAGCGGCCGCGGCGGCGGGCCGGATACGTTACGGCCGTGAAGATCGTAGAGCCCGTTGTGGCATGCGCACCAGATCTGCTTGAGATCACCGCGGTACTGCACGATACAATCGAGGTGGGTGCAGGTGGCGCTGAAGGCGCGGAACTCCCCCGACTCGCTGCGCACCAGGATCACGGGCTTGCGGCCGAATTTGACGATCTGCGCCGTGTTGACGGCGAACGCGGAGGCAAGGCCGGCCTTCACCGACTGCACGTTCGCCTCCGGGACCTTCGGCGGCTTGAGGTAGGAGATGACAGGATAGAGAGCGCTGCCCAACCATCCGAGCAGCCCACCACCCAGCAGAAGTTTCGTGAAGTCCCGGCGTGTCAGGGCCATGCATGGGTTTTACAGGATGAAGCGTCAACTGAAAAGGGAAAAAAGCTATGCAAAGCTATGTAACTCAAACCCTCCCATTGACATGCCCCGGGCGCGGGCGTAGGATTTTTCCAGGTATCCGAGCCGCGTGACAGCTCCGGCCGCGCTTTCAACGTGAGGCTCACTTCCATGACACTGCGCCACTTCGCCATCGGCTGCCTCTGTATCCTCCTTGCCGGCCCGGCCGCACTGGTCCCGGCCGTCGCTCTCGCCCAGGTCACCAACGACACCTGCCTGGACTGCCACGACGACGCCTCCATGCTGTCGGATCGCGGCCACCCGGTGGGGATCGTGGCGGCGCGCTTCCAGGCGAGCATCCATAGCGACATGGACTGCACCGACTGCCACAGCACGCCCGGCGACTACGAGGACGTCCCGCACTACACGAAGTACACTCCGGTCGACTGTTCGGGCTGCCACGACGACGCGATGGCTTCCTTCAAGGGATCCGTGCATGAGGATGTCCTGAACGATCGCGACATGACCTGCACCACCTGTCACACCATCCACCAGCACGGCAGGGCCGAACACGAGGCGCTCGACGGGTGTGGCGACTGCCACGAGGATGCCGCCACCGCGTACGCCACCAGTGTGCACCGCGCGGGCCGCAAGCAGAACGGGGGGGCGGCGACGTGTGCGAGCTGCCACGGCAGCCACCACGTGCTGGCGGTGGCGGACTCCACGTCAGCCGTGAACGAACGCAACGTCCCCCTTCTGTGCGGCGGCTGCCACGCGAAGGAACCGCCGGTGACGGCCGACTATGTCCGCCTGCCGGTGGTGGTGCCAGGCTACCTGGAATCGGTCCACGGCAAGGGCTGGCAGGAAGGCAAACACGCCGCGGTCTGCACCAGCTGCCACGGTGCGCATGACTCGCGCCTCTCCACCGACCCGAGGTCGCACATCAACCGGCAGAACGTAGCCGAGACCTGCGGGCAGTGCCACGACCAGATCGCCGTGGAGTACGAGAACTCCATCCACGGCAGCGCGGTGGCGCTGGGGGTGGAGGACGCACCGACGTGCAACGACTGCCACAGCGAGCACCTCATTCGCGGACCGCACAACCTCAACGGCCAGGTAAGCGCGGAACACCGCGCGAAGGAGCTCTGCGGGGCCTGCCACACCGACCCCGAGATTCTCTCCAAATACGGAATCGCCGGCGGCGTGGTGGAGTCCTACCTCGACAGCTACCACGGCTGGGCGGTATCGCGCGGCGCGTCGCTGGTGGCAACCTGCACCGACTGCCACAACGTGCACGAGATTCGCAGCACGCTCGACCCGGCGTCGAGCGTCCACGACACCAACGTGGCCGGCACCTGCGCGCGCTGCCACGAGGGCGCCAACGATCGCTTCGCCCAGAGCTATACCCACGCGGGCGCGCTGGAGGCGCGCGGCCCGCACGGATGGGTGCGCTACGTCTACCTGTGGCTGATCGCGGTGGTGCTGGGCGGCATGGCGATCCACAACGCGGTCATCGCGCGATGGGAACTGCGGCGCCATTTGAGCCATGTGCGCCGCGAGCCCGCGGTCCAGCGCTGGCGGCGCGCGGAGCGCTTGCAGCACATCGTGCTCCTGCTGAGTTTCACCGGGCTGGCGGTGACCGGCTTCGCGCTGCGCTTCCCCGAATCGTGGTGGGCCAGGCTGATCCAACTGGACGGCCACGAGATCATCCGCGCGTACCTGCATCGCGCCTTCGGGATCATCATGACGGTGACTGCCATCTACCACGGCGTGTGGCTCACGGTCACCCGGCGCGGCCGCTGGTCGCTGCGCGAGATGGTCCCCGGCTTCCACGACATGCGCCAGGCCGGCGAGAACATGGCTTTCCACCTCGGCCTGCGACGCACACGCCCCGCGTTTCGTGCCTTCGACTACACCCAGAAGGCCGAGTACTGGGCGGTGGTATGGGGCACCTGGGTCATGGCCCTCACCGGACTCATCCTGTGGTACCCCACCGTGGCCACGCGCTGGGCGCCGGTGTGGATCGTACGTGTCGCCGAGGCGATACACTTCTACGAGGCGATTCTGGCCGTCTCCGCCATTGCCATCTGGCACTTCTTCTTCGTGATCTTCCTGCCCGCCGTCTACCCCATGAGCACGACGTGGATCGACGGGCGCATGCCCGCCGGCGAGTGGAAGGAGTTCCACGCCGGCCAGTACGCCCAGGAGGGAGAGGCCCCGATCCAGTCCCCGGCACCGGGGTCGGAGGAAAAATCTCAGCAAAACTGAACACGCCGGATGCGGCCCGATTTTTTGGCTATGTGGAATTGGCAATGAATTGCGTATACTCTTGGTAAGTAGTGCCGCGAGAGAAAGGAGACGCACATGAGACATTCTTCAGCGGGTAAGATCGGGGTGATGGCCGCGTGCGCGATGTTCGTGATCGCCAGCGCAGCTATCGCGGGGGACCACCAGTTCGTGGGCGCCAGCAAGTGCTCGACGTGCCACAAGACGGCCGCGCAGGGCGAGCAGTTCCCCAAGTGGCAGGCCAGTCAGCACTCGAAAGCGTTCGCAACGCTGGCGAGCGACGAGGCCAAGGAAATCGGCAAGAAGCTGAGTATCGATGATCCGCAGAAGTCCGACACCTGCCTGCGCTGCCACGTGACCGGTCATGGCGCCGCGGCGGAGATGCTGGGACCGAAGTACGACGCCACCGAGGGCGTCGGTTGCGAATCGTGCCACGGCGCCGGCGGCGACTACATCAAGAAGGCCACGATGGAAGGCCTGATGACCGGTGCCATCGAAGCCGCTTCCGTGGGCATGGTAACGCCCGACGATAAGCTGTGCGTTACCTGTCACAACGACAAGAGCCCGACATTCAAGGGCTTTGATTACGACAAGTATGTCGAGAAGATCGCGCATCCGATCCCCGCGGACCGCAAGGCCAAGTACAGCGCTCCCGCCGGAGGCTCCAAGTAGAGCACCACGGGCGCTTCAATGCAGCACAGCGAAGGGCGGGTTCTCCGGAACCCGCCCTTCTTTCGTTGTGGCCGGAAAATTGTCCCTGCGGGGAGCGCAGCCGCCCCATCCTGCCCCGGAGCGGTCGTCAGAAGGCGTACGTCAGTTCGTGCGCCCGATTGACCCGCAGCGCCCGGGTCTCCACGTGCCGGCGATAGTACGCTTGCCATCGCTCCGAGAGCCTGGCCTTCTCAAAGAACAACCTCTCCTTCAGCAGATCACGAAGCCGCCACGGACGGCTCGCCACACCCAGAAGCATCGCCGAGGTGACGCGGTTCCCCTTCTCACGCCGGCGCTTCATGTAGTTACGCCACACCTGGAAAATCGCGAGTTTTTCGATCGACGCCTGCCGCCGCTTCGCCCACGCAATCGTCTCCCGCTTGTGCGCCGCCGTGCTGTGGCG